>JBDLVB010000022.1:0-8723 GCA_039805005.1 Actinomycetota bacterium | reverse complement strand
ATACAACTAACCAAATCAACTTAGAATATCCCCATGGACGCGATAAAAGTTTCTGAGGGGTGCTCGCGTCTTGTTGCCCGAATTTCGGATGCTTACCCCTTTGTTCAAGTCTCAAAAGGCTTATCAAATAAGCGTTTAGAGGTAGTTGCACCTCCAGGAGCCCAACCTTGGATCTTGAGTTCAATAGCTGATTTACGAAAGGCAAAGAAGCTATCTCAGCAGGCTCTTGTCGTTGTTAGCTCAGGACGCGAAGCAGAAGATTTAGTTGAGTTACTAAGTACCACAAACCCTGATGCTGAGATCCTAGAGTTCGCATCTTGGGAAACCCTTCCTCACGAGAGACTCTCACCATCAGCAGAGACTGTTGGCAAGAGACTAAAGACCCTCCACAGACTCAATGAACTCAACAAAGAGAAGAGCAACAAGCAAGTCTTTGTTATTGCCTCGATTAGAGCAGCTCTCCAACCTGTTGTATTGGGGTTAGCTGACTACCCACCATTGAGTTTGAAAGTAGGGGGAGAGTATCTTCTTCCTGAGCTAACTCTGAAGCTAGTTGAGATTGCCTACCAAAGAGTAGACATGGTTACTAAGCGTGGAGAGTTCGCTGTAAGAGGTGGAATTCTAGATATCTTCCCAACAACTTCATCTCACGCAGTAAGACTTGAGTTCTTTGGTGATGAGCTAGAACAGATGAGAGAGTTCAGCGTAGCTGACCAAAGATCTCTTGACGGTAGACCTGAAGATATAACTATCTACCCAGCAAGAGAGATCATCATTACCCCTGATGTTGCTCTAAGAGCTAGAGAGATGGAACATGAGTTCCCTAATCTTTCAACCATGCTTGCCAAGATTGGTCAGGGCATCCCTGTTGATGGCATGGAGTCTCTTGCTCCGGCACTTGTGAAGTCCCTTGGTCAGGTCTCTGACTATCTAGCTGAAGATGCCTACGTTGTTTTACTCTCACCAGAGAAAGCCATGGCAAGAGCAGCCAACCTTATTGAAACCAATGAAGAGTTCTTGCATGCAGCATGGGATGCTGCTTTAGAAGGAGCTAAAGCTCCTATTGATCTAAGTGCTGGTGGTTTCAAGTCAATGCATGACTTCACCGCTTCACTCGATGGCAGACAGCTAATCAGCATCTCTTCTTTCCTGGCTGATGAAATACAGCAGATATCACTAAATCTTCTAGAGATTCCTAACTTCAAAGGATTAGATGTTGAACCTGTTGACTACATCTCAGATCAACTAGCTAACGGTCAACAGGTAGTTATTGCATCCCCTGGTCATGGAACAGCAGAACGTATTGCTGAATTACTTCATGCAGCCAAGATCCCAGCCAGAGTCTTAGAAGAACTTCCTGAACAAATGACCAGCATTGATGAAAAGGTAACCGAGGTCATCTTGATTCAAGCTCCGATTAGAAAAGGCTTCGCATCTAGCGATGCCAAACTCATTCTTCTTACCGATAGTGACTTCTTTGGTAGAGGTGCTGGTTATAACCAAGTAAAGAAGCCAAGGTTGGCTGCCAAGCGAGGTCAAGCAGTAGACCCACTAGCTCTAAAGGCAGGTGACTATGTTGTTCACGAGATTCACGGCATAGGACGCTTTGTTGAGATGGTGCAGAGACAAATGGGTGTTGGTTCAAATAAACACACCAGAGAGTATTTGACTATCGAATATGCCCCTTCAAAGCGCGGGTTAGCCGGAGATGTTTTGTATGTGCCAACCGATCAACTTGATTTCCTAACTAGGTATGTTGGTGGGGAAGCACCGGTGCTTTCCAAGATGGGTGGCTCTGACTGGTCTAAGGTCAAAGGCAATGCTAGAAAAGCAGTTCGCAAGATTGCTATTGACCTTGTAAAGCTCTATTCAGCAAGAATGAATGCCAAAGGTCATGCCTTCCTACCTGATACTGCTTGGCAAAGAGAAATGGAAGATAGCTTCCCGTTTGTTGAAACTCCAGACCAACTAAACACAGTTGAAGAAATCAAGCGAGACATGGAAAGACCTATTCCTATGGATCGCTTGGTTGCTGGAGATGTTGGCTATGGCAAGACAGAGATTGCTATTAGAGCAGCCTTCAAGGCAGTTCAGGACGGCAAGCAGGTAGCCGTTCTAGTTCCAACAACACTTCTAGTTAGACAGCACGTAGAAACCTTCATTGAAAGATTTGCTGGGTTCCCAGTGAACGTAAGAGCGTTATCAAGATTCCAATCCGCTAAGGAATCAAAAGAGACTATTGCAGCTCTAGCAACCGGTGAAGTAGACGTAGTGATTGGAACACACAGACTTCTCTCAAGCGGTGTGAAGTTTAGAGATCTAGGACTGATCATCGTTGATGAAGAACAACGCTTTGGTGTTGAACATAAAGAGAAGCTCAAAGACATGAAGACAAACGTAGATGTTCTATCTATGTCAGCTACCCCTATTCCTAGAACCCTAGAGATGGCCATCACAGGCATTAGAGAGATGTCTACTTTAGCTACACCTCCAGAAGAACGTCACCCAATCCTTACCTACATAGGTCCTTATAACGAGAAGCAGGTAGCAGCTGCCATCCATAGAGAACTCATTCGAGAAGGACAAGTCTTCTTCGTTCATAACCGTGTTGACTCAATAGACAAGGTTGCCTCGCAACTAGCAGAGCTAGTTCCTGAGGCAAGAATTGCTGTTGCCCATGGTCAGATGAATGAAGGCCAACTAGAACAGATTGTTATTGATTTCTGGGAAAGAAAGTATGACGTTCTGGTTGCAACAACCATCATTGAAGCAGGTATTGATATTCCTAATGCCAATACCTTGATTGTTGATAGGTCAGAGAACTTCGGTTTATCCCAACTTCATCAGATAAGAGGAAGAGTCGGAAGATCTAGAGAGCGAGCATATGCCTACTTCCTCTACTCACCAGATAAACCACTATCTCCTTTTGCTCTAGACAGACTTTCAACTATCGCTGCTAACAACGAACTAGGTTCAGGTATGCAGGTAGCACTAAAAGACCTAGAGATTCGTGGAGCAGGAAATCTACTTGGGGGAGAGCAGTCAGGACATATTGCTGGAGTGGGCTTTGATCTCTACCTTCGAATGATTGGTGAAGCAGTAGATGAGTTCAAGGGAATTAAGCATGAATCTCCAGCAGAGCTGAAACTAGAGATTCCTATGGATGCTCATATTCCAATTGAATATGTTGATTCAGAAAGACTAAGGCTTGAGGCATATCACAAGCTCTCCGCTGCAAGCGGTGAGCTAGGAACTAGAGCTCAACTGGATGCAATCTTCCAAGAACTAGAAGATAGATATGGAAAAGCTCCGCAGTCAGTCAAGAACCTAATTGATGTCACAGAACTTAGACAGCAGTGCAACAGGTTGAACCTCAAAGACGTAATGATGATTGGAAACCAGTTCAGACTGAACCCGGTTGAACTTGCTGAAGCTAAACAGATTCAACTAAGTCACATCTATCCAGGTCTTAGATACTTAGCTTCAGCTAAGCAACTAACAGTGTCAGCACCTAAAGACTCTGAAGGTGAGATTCTCACCGATAGAGCACTCATTGACTGGGCTTGGGTGTTCCTAGCTCAAGTGTTTAATCAGCCTGAATCTGCTGAGTAAAGCCAAGCGTTGAGGGTAATGCTGGTTACCTCTGGCAAACTAGCAGCATGAGCGAACTAGACAAACTAATCCAAACAGCCAACACTCTTAGATCTCCTGGAGGTTGCCCATGGGATGCTGAACAAACACATGAGTCTCTAGTTCAATACCTACTTGAAGAAACCTATGAGCTTATTGATGCTCTAGAGTCAGGCACCAGAGAAGATGTCTTAGAAGAACTAGGGGATGTTCTATACCAAGTGGTCTTCCACTCAGATCTAGCTCAAACAGGTTCTCTAGGTGAACCTTTCAACATCGAAGATGTTGCTAAGTTCACTAGAGAAAAGATGGAGGGCAGACACCCTCACGTATTTGGTTCACCTGAAGAACTAGAGAAATACAAAGCCAATACGGGTGATGATGTGATGCTCAACTGGGATAACCACAAACAAAAAGAGAAGCCTGAAAGAGCATCCGTTTTGGACGGTATTCCACCTGCTCTACCTGCCTTAGCTCTAGCCAGCAAAGTTATAGGCAAAGCTCAAAAGATCAACCTTCTAGACAAAGAAGTTGAATCACCAATCCAACTAGAAGATGAAGAACAGCTAGGAGCATTGCTCCTAGCCATAGTTCAAGCAGCTAAAGCCAACAACCTAGACGCTGAAAGAGCCCTAAGAACAGCAGTCAAAGACCTATCAGATGACATCAGAAAGGCAGAAGTACTTTCAGCTAGTGATGCTGGGGTTATTGGGGTTGAGGAAGACTAAACAAAGCTGAGGCTTCGAGAAAGCCAAAAATGAATACTGATCTTATGCAGAATTTATGAACTCCTAATACCTATCTCGAAGGGAACTAATGCGAGGAAACAGGTCAAGTTCCTGCTCCATAACCTCTCTATTTAGAATTAGCAGTTACTTAGACCTATAGACATAGTGCTAATTCCCGTAAGTATTGGGGAAATAACGGTTTTGCGACAATTTGTCCACTGGAAATTGAGAGACTGTTGTAATCGTTTGGGAACGCTGTAGACTTTTGATACTTTCAAGCCACAAGGGGGAATGATGCGTCGTCAGTTAGCATCTTTGGTAGCAATCTTGAGTATTGCTTTCGCAGGTCTCGGGGCACCTATAGCTTCTGCTCAGACAACTGCGGTCGTAGACGAGCCACCTCAGAATGTCAAAGACGTAGAAAATCCAACTGACCTACCTGTCTGCACAATCCAGGGAACCTCCGCGACTGAATTCTTGATCGGCACGCCTAAAAACGACGTCATCTGCACAGGCGGTGGCGACGATGTTGTGAACGCAGTCGAAGGTGATGATGTTGTTTTTGTGCAAGATGGTGGAGCAGTTACTATCTATGGTGGCCGAGGAGATGACTTCATCATCGCAACTCTAGCTACAAGAGCAATCATCAAAGGAGGAACTGGGACAACCCTAGTTGCAGGAAGCCCTGGGGATGACGAGATTACAACGGAAGAAGAGATAGACATTATTGCTAGCGGTTCTGGAGACGACATCATCAACTCCGGTGGTGGCATCGACTTTATTTCTGGTGGATCAGGTAACGACACAATCAATGGAGGTGCAGGGGAAAACTTCCTTTATGGCTTAGAAGGCGATGACGTCATCACCTCAGGCGGTGACAGCGACTTTATCTCTGGGGGCACTGGTAACGACACAATCAATGGAGGTGACGGTGACAACTACCTTTATGGTTTTGATGGAAATGACTTAATTACCTGTGGCGAAGGCAGCAGCAGTCTTTATGGCGATTCAGGTAACGATCGGCTTGAAGTGCTGGGTTCCGGAAGAAACAAGCTTTTCGGTGATGACGGGGATGATGTGTTGGTGAGCGGAACTGGTTATTTTGTCGGAGTTGGCGGAGACGGAAATGACGTAATCGACGCGACCAAAGCAACTCAAGGTTCAAAGTTAACTGGTGAGCGTGGATCCGACATACTGAGAGGCGGACCAGGTAAAGATGACATATATGGCGGAGCCTCTATCTTCAAGGACGCTGAGCCAGACACCATGTATGGAAACCAGGGTGACGATTACTTTAGAGGTGCTAACGGCGATGACTTTATCTTTGGAGGAGAAGGAAATGATCTCATCAGGGGCGAAGGAGGGAATGACAGCTTATTCGGGGAAGATGGAAACGATGAACTTGACGGTTCAACAGGGGAAGACATTCTTATTGGCGGAAATGGCAATGACACTATTGATGGAAGTTTCGGACTTGACATCATTGAAGGAAATGACGGCAAAGACTCTATTTTGGGGAAGGCTGGAAACGACACAATAAACGGCGGACTAGGCGATGACACCTTAGATGGCGGCGATGGCGATGACATCCTGCAGGGCGGGGCTGGTGATGACAGGCTCGATGGAGGAGCAGGATCCGACACGCTAGAGGGTGGCGAAGGCACGGACCTTTGTAATTTTGACCTCGGTGAATCACAGGATGGGCTGTGCTCAATTGATGGTGACACTCCGCTGTATACACTCACCAGAGACAAAGACTCTCTAGACATGGGCTTGAGTGAAGTCGCCTACATTACTGTCACTTTGTCAACACCCGACATTTCGAAATTCAACCAGATCCGTTACCAATGCGGTGTAGCGGGATACCTAAATCTCGACTTTGAAAAGAAATTAATTAGCCATGGCTATCCAGCAGGGAAGACTGAAGAGTTAAAGATCATTCCCAATGCCACGTCAATTGAGTTGGACTTTCGAATGGCAATTCCAAGGAATGACGTTTCTCTTCCGAGAGAGTGCCACTCTACTTCAACTAACATTTACAACCAGCAGATTGTTCGGCAGGAGTCTGAACTTGTTATCTATCAGATCTTTACAAACCAGCCAGCTGTACCACTGAACCTGAAGTTCAAGCCCATCAATTCAACATCTGGCTCACTATCCTGGGAAATTCCAAAAACTCTTGGTACACCAAGCATGAGTTCATATACAGTGCAGTATTCAGTGGACAAGGTGAACTGGATCACTACCAGTGTTCCAGGCATTAGGAAAACCAATGTCCAAATTAATGATCTTCCTCAGAACTCAAACCTGACTTTTAGAGTCAGGGGAAATAACGTACTAGTTGCAACGTCCATGTATCAATCATTTACATGGGCTACGACTTCCGGATCTACTCCAAGCGCAAACAATGCACTAAACCCAACAAAGCTAAACGTGAGCAACATAACTTCAACAGGACTTAAGTTGAATTGGGTGCCCCCAGTAGGAGGATCAGGATTCAATCTAACCGGTTACTCTGCAGAGATTTCTTCAGACGGAACTAATTGGACAGCTCTACCAGTTGGTTCCAGCAGGGCAAAGACATTAAGTGCAAAAGGATTAAGGGCAGGCACCAATTACCAAATTAGGCTAGCCGCTGTTTCAGGCATTAGCACGGGAGGTTATTCTTACATTTCCGCTCGAACTGTAGCAACGGTACCGGGTCCGCCTGCAAATCTCTTAGCTTTTCCTAAACCAACTTCAAAGGCCAATCTGACTTGGACAACTCCAGAAATCACCGGCGGCGAAGTAATCACTGGTTACAAAGTTGAGTTGTCTACAGATAAAGGTAAGACTTGGCAATATCAGTACAAGGCTAAATGGCCAAGACTCTATTTTTATATAGGTAGAACGCCGAAGAAGACTTACTACTATCGCGTCACGGCTATCAATAAAGTTGGAACCGGAACACCTAGCCCTATAGCTAAATTCACTACAAACTAACTCTTCAGTTATCGGCTTTGGAAACGGTCTTCGTGTCCATTTCAATGGCGAGATAGTTATCTGCCAAACTTGACCCATGGCTAAAGACATAAACCCACCTAGAGGTATGAGGGACTTCCTGCCTGCCGAGAAGGCTAAGAGGGAGAGTGTTCTTGGGGTTATTAAGGGTGTTTATGGGTCTTACGGGTTTCAGGAGGTTGAGACACCTGCTCTAGAGAACCTAGATCGTTTGACCTCAGGTCAGGGTGGGGACAACGAGAAGCTTGCCTACAGGGTTATGAAGCGTGGGGCTGAACTAGATAGTGCTTTGGAGTCTTTAGAGTCAGTTGATGTTCTGGCAGATCTAGGTCTTCGCTTTGATCTAACGGTTCCGCTAACTAGGTTCTATGCCACTAACCGTTCATCTCTGCCAACAGTATTCAAAGCAATTCAGATGGGTCCTGTCTGGAGAGCAGAGCGACCACAAAAGGGAAGATACCGCCAGTTTGTTCAGTGTGATATTGACATCATTGGCGATGACTCTGTTCTAGCTGAAATTGAACTACTGAATGCATCTCTGGCTGCTTTAGATGCCCTTGGTCTATCAAAGGCAGTTATCAGAGTGAATCATCGAGAACTACTTCTTTCTCTTCTAGATTCTTTTGGTGTGAAGGCAGCAGATCGTTCTTCTGCTCTTATTACCTTGGACAAGCTAGACAAGATTGGAGTTACAGGTGTTGTTAGTGAACTACGTGAGCGTCTAGGGGATGGGGTTGCTGATAAAGCCAATGCTTGGCTACTAGTAGCAGACAAGACTGTTCCAGCTGTTCTGGCACCTTTATTCTCAGCTGTTGATGAGAAGAGACTTCGCTTTGATCCAACCTTGGTTAGAGGTATGGGTTATTACACCGGAACAATCTTTGAGATTGAGATGCCAGGTGAAGGATCTGCTATTGGTGGCGGTGGTCGCTACGACGGCATGGTTGGTAAGTGGCTAGGAACTGATGTTCCAGCTGTTGGTATTTCTATTGGCTTTGAGAGAGTAGTCGACCTAGTTAGTGCTGCTACCCCTACCAATGGTGTTCTTCTAGTTCTTGAGGATTCAAGCATTGATTGCATAAAGGCAGCTGTCGGTTTCCAGAAAGAACTTATTGCTCAAGGCAAGTCAGTTCGTCTTGAACTAAAGCCTAAGAAGCTAAACATCTTGCTAGATAGCATGCTGGAGGCTGGCTTTAGCCAGTTTGCCCTTGTGTCTGCTGGCACCAGTGAACTGAACTTTAGGGCTATCGGCAACTAAACTTAGTTGTAACCCCAAAGGCGTGTTTTTAAGGCTTAAAGCCACAATCGAATAACTATCTAGGAGAACCATGTCCATCATTGATGCAGTCGGCGCAAGAGAAATTC
>JBDLVB010000021.1:0-9443 GCA_039805005.1 Actinomycetota bacterium | reverse complement strand
AAGGTAATTCGACTAAGGGAGCTTCATGGCTGGAGGTTGGATTGGCTGAACTGGATCCTGCATTGACAGTTGTAAAGATCACAGACATTTACCCAGAGGGCTGGGACGACCAGAGGCTCAGCGATGAAGCCGACATGATGATGCTGGACTCTCAAGCAAACGCAAAAGCAGCAGCACTGAACCTGCTGGACATTCCTTATACAGCGGTAATCAAAGTGACCATGGTCGAGAAAAAGGGTCCGGCCGGAACCATTCTTAAAGCCGGAGACACATTAGTGACCATCCAAGGGGAAAAGGCAACTGGACTAACTCAAGTTCAAAAACTTGTTGCCGAGACCAAGGGTGAGAGCCCTGTAGAACTTGTTGTTATTAGAGATGGCGAAAGGCTTTCACTGAGCGTGCTGCCAAAACTTATTGAAGACAAGTGGCGCATGGGTATCTATGTTCAGACAGTGCCAACATTCCCATTCCCAATCGATGTCAAGGTTGGAAACGTAGGTGGACCAAGTGCTGGGCAGAGTTTGACTCTAGCCATTTACGACAAACTAACACCAGGGGAACTTACCGGTGGTCAACAAGATGTATGGAGCTAAACGAGCTGGAGTCAACTGGTTCTTAGTTCCAAGTGCAAACTGTGATCAGGTAATTGGAAACATCCCCGATGGACTTACAGTTGTAAAGGTTTCGACTATTCAGGATTCACTTCGAGCAGTAAAGGCGATTGCCAATGACACTGGCACCGATCGCCTTCTTTCTTGTACAAAATAAATAACAGCTAAGGAAAATCAATGAGTCAAATAAATGCAGCAGACCTGCGTAAGCGTGCTCCTCTAGCAATCTCTGTCGGTATCGTCGCAGTGTTGGCGATTGCACTAGTGAGCGGATCAAGCGTCTACACCGATGTGTTGTGGTTTGATCAGTTAGGTTTCCTATCTGTGTTCACCACTCAGATCTGGGCTCAGGTTGCTGTCTTTGCAGCAACTGCAGCATTTGCTGGTCTAGTGGTTTGGATAAACATTTACATTGCTTGGAGATTGAGACCAATCTATGCAACTGGCAACGACTTCTTTGGAAGAGACCTGTCTGAATACAGACAGATCCTCGATCGTCTGCGCAAGAGACTGCTTCTTCTAGTTCCTATCGCTATCGGAATCTTTGTTGGAGTTTCTCAAAGCTCCGACTGGCAGTCAGTTGTGCTCTTTTTGAACAGCAGTGCATCTGGGGTAGTTGACCCTCAGTTCAACCTAGATGTCAGCTTCTACCTATTTGACCTTCCTTTCTACATTCTTTTGGTTTCATACCTAATGGCTGTAACCTTCCTGGCACTTATTCCAGTTATCTTGTTCCACTTGGTTTACGGAGGAATTAAGTTCAATGGCAAGCAGTCAACATTCTCAAAGACTGCTCGAGTTCAGCTTGCTGTATTAGCAGCAATTTTCATGGCTCTGCTAGGTCTAACAATTTGGCTGGGTCAGTACGAGACAATGACAAGCTCCGCGGGTCTATTCACTGGAGCAACATACTCTGATGTCAATGCGAGCATTCCAGCAGCTCAAATTCTGACTGCTATTGCATTCGTTGTTGCACTTATTTACTTAGGAGTAGCGGTAGTCGCTAAGTGGAGACTTGCCATCTTGGGAACTTCATTGATGTTGGTGCTTGCGGTAATCCTTGGTGGAGTATGGCCAGGTCTAGTGCAGACTTTCCAGGTTGTTCCTAACGAAAGAACTCTTGAAGCTGAATATATTCAAAGAAACATCGAAGCCACTCGTGCAGCGTACGGACTAGATAAAGTTCAGACCGTTGAGTATGACGCTAAGACAACAGCAACTGCAGGAGCTCTAAAGAAAGATGCTCAAACTGCAGCCCAGATCAGAATTCTTGATCCAAACCTAGTCAGCGCTTCTTTCAAGCAGCTTGAGCAGTACCGTCAGTACTACGGCTTCCAGAACCACCTAGACGTTGATCGCTACAAGATCAATGGAAAAGTTCAAGACACTGTTCTTGCTGTTCGTGAGCTAAACCAGTCTGGTCTTGGTTCTTCACAGTCTTGGTACAACAACGTGGTTGTCTTCACCCACGGTTACGGAATGGTCGCCGCTTACGGAAACCAGCGTTCTGCTGATGGACAGCCTGTGTTCTTGCAGTCAGGAATTCCTTCCAAGGGTCTTCTTGGGGAATATGAACCTCGCATTTACTTCGGTGAAAGCTCACCACTTTACTCAATCGTTGGTGCTCCTGAAGGTGCAGCCGATAAGGAACTTGATTACCCAGCAGCCGAAGATGATGCTTCTGGAGATCAGCAGACTATGACTACCTTCAAGGGAAATGGTGGGCCAAAGCTTGACGACATTTTCAAGCGTTTGTCTTACGCTCTGAAATTCCAAAGCGAACAGATTCTTCTGTCTGATGCAGTAACTAACTCATCGCAGATTCTGTACAACCGCAACCCAAGAGAACGTGTTGCTCAAGTTGCTCCTTATCTAACTCTCGACAATGACATTTACCCAGCAATTGTTGAGGGTAAGGTTGTTTGGATTGTTGATGGTTACACCACATCTGCAAACTACCCATACTCAAGAGCAGAAAACTTCGACAGAACAATTGCAGACAGTTCAACAACTTCTCCTGTTGGTCGTGGAGCAATCAACTACATCCGCAACTCAGTGAAAGCTACCGTTGATGCTTATGACGGTTCTGTGAAACTTTACGCTTGGGACGACAAAGACCCAATCTTGAAAACTTGGATGAAGGTATTCCCAAACACCGTCAAGCCAGTTTCTGAAATGTCAGGTGCACTTCTTTCACACATCAGATACCCAGCTGACCTCTTCAAGATGCAGCGCGGAATTCTAGGTCAGTACCACGTGACTGATGCTGGTGCTTTCTACTCTCAGCAAGATGCTTGGATGACACCTAACGATCCTGTGGACCAGGGTCTTGGAACAGGTTCATTGCAGCCGCCTTACTACTTGACACTCCAGGTGCCAACTCAAGAGAGTCCTTCATTCTCGATTTACTCAACTTTCATTCCTAAATCAACAGGTGATGCAAGTCGAAACGTTCTAACGGGTTATCTAGTTGCAGACTCTGATGCTGGTGATAAGGACGGAGTAGTTTCCGAGCACTATGGAAAGCTTCGACTATTGACACTGCCGAGAACAACAATTGTTCCTGGACCTGGTCAAGTTCAAAACAACTTCAACTCAGACAGCGAAGTTTCTAAACTTCTAAACATTCTGAGACAGGGTTCAACCAAGGTTCTAAACGGTAACTTGTTGACTCTTCCAATTGGTGGAGGACTGCTTTACGTTCAGCCTGTTTACATTCAGTCAACAGGTGAGACATCATTCCCTCTACTAAAGAAGGTGCTAGTTGCCTTCGGAGACAAGATCGCCTTCGAAGATAACTTGGATGCAGCTTTGAATGCCTTGTTCTCTGGAAACAGCGGAACCGGTGGGGAAGTTATTCCACCAGTTGACCCAGGTCAAACTGCGGATCAGCAGTTGGCAACAGCTCTAGCTAATGCTCGTCAAGCAATGATTGACAAGGATGAGGCTATGAAGGCTGGAGACTGGGCCGCTTACGGCAAGGCTGATGCTCGCCTAAAGGCTGCAATTACTGCAGCTTTGGAGGCAAGCAAGTAATACCCAACTTGTGTTATGCTGAAACTTCGCCGCGGGGTGGAGCAGTTCGGTAGCTCGCCGGGCTCATAACCCGGAGGTCGTAGGTTCAAATCCTGCCTCCGCAACCAAGTTAGTAAAAGGGTCCCAACATTAGTTGGGGCCCTTTTCTGTTTATAACTTTCCTACCTGGTTCTTGAAGTTTGTATGCTCCTTGAATGCTCATGCTCGCAACAGTTCTTTTATCCAGTGCGGGCTGGGCTACCGCTCCTAGTTGTCCTGCAGCATTTAGTTCTTTGAATACAACTATTGGGGCAATTAGTGACTCCACACAGCTGAATCTTTGTGTTTCTAAAGCGGTGCTCATCAAAGGAAGCAATGGATCGGTGAGCTTGGTTTTGGGGAGTGGTTCAAGCAGTGCTCCTAGATGTTTGGTCTATCCAAATGGACTGAGTTTAGATCTGACCTTTGGGCTTCTAAACACTGGGCATGTTGGTTGCTGGAGTCTTTATCCTCCTAATCAACCTGTTTCCATAGTCAACGTGGGCAAGCCGAGCCAGAGCAGAATTTATTCAGCGTTGAAATCATTTAGACCTCTGACTCCAATGATCTTCATCAAACCTTCCAAGAACATCAAAGTTGGTGCAACTATTGAGCTTTCCTCATCCGCTAAGCCTCAGGTTTTGAAGACCAAACTACTTGGGCTTCCAGCACAAATCAGATTCAGGCCGGTGAAGTATCGCTGGCAGATTTCCCAAGGAGGTTCGACTCCAGTATCAAGTGCTTTATCGAAACCCTCTTACATTCCAAAGTTGAAGGGAGATGGGGTAGTAGATCTGGCAGTGACTTACTCAACTGAGTATTCATTCACAGGGCTAACGTCCTGGACTGTGGTCAAGCCGAATATTTTGCTCAACGCTAATCCAGTTAGATTCTCAGCCAATTCTCCAGATGGCCCAAAGATAGACAAAGACCCGCCTCGTCTTGTGAATAAGCCTTGTGCACTTGGCTCAACTGCTTGGCGGTGCTAACTTTCAGTTTTTTGTCAGGCGATGTTCATACAATTATCTAGTTGTCTTCTTAGAGTTGAAAACGAAGACACAGATAAAAGGAGCAAAGATGACAACTGATAAAGGACACTTTAATACTCAGTTTCTTGGAGAGCCTGTGAAACTACCAGCTCAAAATGTAGCTGCAACACCTCAAGTGAATCGCAGAGCGCCAACCACATTGGTGATTGTTCTAATTGCGGCAATCGGTTCAATTGTCGGAGCATACCTAGGTGCTTACGGAGCTACCGGATCTCTTCCATTTATCTCTTCAACCCAGAATGTTGTAATCAACAACCCGAGCAGCGTGAACTGGGTATCTGCCGCTGCTGCCAAAGGTCTGCCATCGGTAGTCACTATTTCTGCATCAGGCAACACTTCAGCTGGTACTGGATCTGGCGTTGTTCTCACAAATGATGGATACATTCTCACCAACGCTCACGTTGTGACCATGAATGGTTCAACCGATGGCGTAAGAATTGAAATCAAGACCTCCGCAGGAAAGATTTTCAAGGCATCAATCGTTGGAACTGATCCAACAAACGACTTGGCAGTAATCAAAGCAGCGGGCTCAGGATTTAGCCCAATTGATTTTGCAGATAGTTCGGTTGTAAACGTAGGTGACTTCGCTGTTGCAATTGGAGCACCTCTTGGTTACGACGCAACCGTTACCTCCGGCGTTATCTCAGCACTAAACAGAACAATTTCTGTTGAATCTGCTTCTGCTCCAGATGACGGTGGATCTAGTCTTCAGCTTTGGCAGAACCAAGGCAATGTTCCTCCAGTGAATCTGAATGTGATTCAAACCGATGCCGCTATCAACCCTGGTAACTCTGGAGGTGCCTTGGTAAATGACAAAGGCGAGCTCATTGGAATCAACGTTGCTATTGCAAGCTCTGCTCAAACTTCTTCTGAAGCTGGAAACATCGGCGTAGGTTTTGCTATTCCATCTAACGTAGCCAAGAGGGTAGCTGATGCCATCATCGAAACCGGCAAGGTAAGCCACGGCCTGCTTGGAGCTATTGTCAGCGACGCTAAGTTCTCTGAATCTGCAGGGTCTTTCAGTGTTGGAGCTAAAATCGAGAAACTTTCGACAGGCGGGGCTGCTGAGGAAGCAGGCTTGAAAGTCGGAGACGTGATCATCGAATGCGATGGCAAGGCGATAGACACAGCAAAAACATTGACTGCTGCCATCCGCTCTAACCAAGCATTTGCCAAAGTTAGCTTGAAGGCTCTTAGAGATGGCAGTGAAATCACTGTTGACGTAACTCTTGGAGACGCATCAACTATCAACTAAGAGTTAGTCAAGTGTTGTTAGTTCTGGCAGACTAAAGGTATGTCGACGATGCCATCTGTTCAGTACTCAATAACTATTCGTTTGGAAGCTCCAGCAAAAAACACTGCGGTCAGTGAGCTAACTTCTATCATCGAACGTTCAGGTGGCTCAGTCACGGCAGTGGATGTGAACCACTCTGACGCTGAACGAGTAAGGATTGACCTCACTTGTGCGTGCACTAACTCTGAGCATGCAGAGCAAATAGTTCAAGAACTCAAGCAAGTTGAAGGCGTAATAGTAGGAAAAGTATCTGACCGCACTTTCCTTGCCCACCTTGGAGGAAAGCTGACGATTGAGTCAAAGCTTCCTATCCGTAACCGCGACGATCTATCTCTTATCTACACACCAGGTGTGGCACGTATCTGTGAAGCTATCGTGAATGATCCTTCGGATGCCAGAAGACTAACTATCAAGAGAAACACCATCGCGGTAGTCAGTGATGGATCAGCTGTTCTGGGGCTTGGCAACATTGGCCCACTGGCGGCTCTTCCGGTGATGGAAGGTAAAGCTGCGCTATTCAAACGCTTCGCAAACATTGATGCTTTCCCTATCTGTTTAGACACTCAAGACACAGAAGAGATTGTTCGAACAGTGAAGGCAATCGCACCTGTATTTGCTGGTATCAACCTTGAAGACATTTCAGCTCCAAGATGTTTTGAAATTGAAGAAAGACTTCGTGCTGAACTAGACATCCCTGTGTTCCATGACGATCAACATGGAACTGCGATTGTTTGTTTGGCTGCACTTAGAAATGCTTTGAAAGTTGTTGGAAAAGAAATCGATGAAGTTCATCTAGTGATGAGCGGTGCCGGTGCAGCTGGAACTGCAGTGCTCAAGCTGCTATTCGCTGCAGGACTCAAGCACGCAACTGTTGCTGACCAAAAGGGTATCATCCACAAGAGTCGAGACGACATCGAGTCAGGCTCTTCATTGGCATGGATTGCTGAACACACCAACCACCAAGGCCAACAGGGCACCCTCAAAGAGGCAATTGTTGGTGCAGATGTGTTTATTGGAGTTTCGGCAGGTAACTTACTTACTGCTGAAGACATTCAGACAATGTCGATCAATTCAATTGTTTTTGCTTTGGCTAACCCAACTCCAGAGATTGATCCAGCACAGGCAGCTAAGTTCGCAGCAGTTGTTGCAACCGGTAGAAGCGACTTTGCTAACCAAATCAATAACGTCTTGGCTTTCCCAGGCTTCTTCAGAGGGCTACTAGATGCCGGAGCGAACATCATCACAGAGAAGATGTTGCTAGCTGCTGCTGATGCTCTTGCAACTTGTGTTGAAGATGATGAGTTGAATGCTTCATACATCGTCCCTAGCGTCTTCCACGCGGATGTGACTCAAAGAGTTGCTGATGCAGTTCGCTTAGCGTCTAAGCAGTAAAGGTAAAAATGGAACAGCAAACTATTAGTAAGCCCTCAGTCTCTATTGATCCACAGACTCAAAACATTGAGCCTGGCGATCACGAGAGATACTCTCACTACGTCAGAAAAGACAAAGTAGTTGAGTCTGCTGTTATGGGTAATCCTGTGGTTGCTCTATGCGGAAAAGTTTGGATTCCAAATAGAGACCCAGAGAAATTCCCTGTTTGCCCAGAGTGTAAAGACATTTATGAGCAAATGAGGAAGAACGAAGAAGGTTCAGGCTCAGGCGACGAGTAATGCTGTCGCAATAGACTAAACCCGTGAACAATGCACCTATAGGAATCTTTGACTCTGGAGTCGGTGGACTAACCGTAGCCAGAGCAATCATCGATCAACTGCCTAATGAGTCAGTTATCTACCTAGGTGACACCGCTAATACCCCTTACGGAACCAAAACTATTCAAGAGGTTCGAACTCTAGCTCTTGATGTGATGGACCGCTTGGTTGACGAAGGAGTAAAGCTTCTAGTCATTGCATGTAACACTGCTTCTGCTGCAGTTCTTCGTGATGCCAGAGAGAGATACACAGAAGGTCGCGGAATTCCTGTAGTTGAAGTTATTCAACCTGCAGTAAGAAGAGCGGTTGCTTCCACTCGTAATGGCAAGGTTGGAGTTATCGGAACAACTGCGACAATCACCTCCAGAGCGTATGACGATGCCTTTGCTGCTGCGGTTGATTTTGAACTGATTAGTGCTGCTTGTCCTGAGTTCGTTGATTTTGTTGAACGCGGTATTACTTCAGGACCTGAAGTTATTGCACTAGCCGAAACTTATTTAGCAGCTGTGAAGAACGCTGAAGTGGACACTCTTGTTCTTGGCTGCACACACTACCCACTTCTAACCGGTGCTCTGTCCTATGTGATGGGTGAAAATGTCACACTAGTTTCAAGTGCTGAAGAGACAGCTAAAGATGTCTATAGAACACTGGTTGCACACAATCTTCTAAGAACCGATAGCAGTAAGCCTGACCTTAGATTCCAGGCAACTGGAGATGCTAAGAGCTTTGCAGTTTTGGCAAGAAGGTTCTTAGGCCCAGAAGTTCAAAACGTTGAACAGATTCACTAACAGCTAGGAAATCAAATGAGTAGAGCAGACGGACGTAATGCTGATCAGTTACGCAAAGTAACTATTGAGCGTAACTGGAGCGAACATGCTGAAGGGTCAGCACTAATTTCATTTGGTTCAACCAAAGTCCTTTGCACAGCTTCTTTCACACCAGGAGTTCCTCGTTGGAAGGTTGGTAAGGGAGAGGGTTGGGTAACTGCAGAGTATGCAATGTTGCCTAGAGCAACCCATGACAGAAACGACCGTGAATCTGTTAGAGGCAAAATCGGTGGACGCACACACGAGATCTCAAGATTGATTGGTAGAGCTCTTAGAGCTGCTGTTGATTTCAAAGCACTAGGGGAAAACACCATTGTTATTGACTGTGATGTTCTACAGGCTGACGGTGGAACTAGAACAGCTGCAATCACAGGAGCTTATGTTGCTCTAGTAGATGCAGTTAACTATGGAATCAAGAATGGGCACATTCCTGCCAACAACAAGGTGATTGTGGATTCTATTGCTGCCATCTCAGTTGGAATCATCGATGGCACTCCAATGCTAGATCTTGCATACACCGAAGATGTAAGAGCAGAAACAGACATGAACGTTGTTGTTACTGGAGCAGGAAAGTTTGTCGAAGTTCAAGGAACCGCAGAAGGCGTTGCATTTGATAGAGCAGAACTAGATGCACTTCTAGATCTTGCTCTGATTGGAACTACCGAACTAACTAGTATTCAGAAGTCAAGTCTGGGCCAAGACTAATCATGCAGATTGTTCTAGCCACACATAACCAGGGCAAGGTCGAAGAGCTAAAAGCTATCTTGGAACCTGTTGGTCTTGACCTGGTTGGCTACGATGGCCCAGAACCGGTAGAAGACGGAGTCAGCTTTCTTGAGAATGCTCTAATCAAAGCAAGAGAAGCACACAAGCACACAGGTCTTCCTGCCTTGGCAGAT
>JBDLVB010000020.1:0-9430 GCA_039805005.1 Actinomycetota bacterium | reverse complement strand
ATGACGGGTAGAAACGGCAAACATCTCCGTATAGAGGAGAAATGAACTTTCTCCATACAACGATGAAGGCAATAAAGGCATTTCTTGGCAATAGCCAGATGTTTACCAGTAAAGACTTCATTTGTTTACCTTATTAACGAATCCTGTTTGTTGGTTTGCTTAGACGCCTGAGCCGTGCACTGACCAAGTTCGGTCTCTAAGTCCTGCCAAGAAAGTGTTTTTATTGAGGGAAGGGCTCTAACAACTGAGTTTGAGTTTGAATCGGTTTTTAGATAAATAACCATATTGTCGCCAACAATCTTGCGACCAGATCTCATGGTTGTTCGAAAATCCTCGGCCTTCACCAGCCGGTTCTCTCGAGCCAGCAAAAGAAACTACGCAGACAGTTCGGTGCGGCCCTTGCGACGACGGGCAGCAAGGATAGCTCGGCCAGCGCGTGTCTTCATGCGTAGACGGAAGCCGTGGGTCTTAGCTCTGCGGCGAGTGTTAGGTTGGAAAGTACGCTTGCTCATTAGGTGTTACTCCAAAACTTTTTGTGGGTCCACGTCAATAAAGTGAATTGAATATAGTGCTCAACGAACCCAATGCTGAGCAACCTCTTAAACTTACGGCAATACATAGCCAATGGTCAAGTTATATTTCAATTATTTATTCGGATATTTGAATAACTTTCAGCGATCACATTGAGCTCATTTCATAACATTTTGGAAATAAGTCGACAAAATGTCGCCTCTCGATTTGCAATTTCAATCACTTAGGCAGTTGAATACTAAGAGATAGTTTTCCACAGTCTGTAAAACCACCAAAAACCAACTTATGCACAGGTTTTCCACAGGTGTTAATATCTGTGGAGTGAGTTGTGGAAAACTAGATAAAGACCAGTAAAACATTGACCTTTGAGAGAAAACCATGCCAGAGATAAGCGGAATTACCACTGAACAGTGGCAAGACGTTGTCTCTAAGCTCAGGGATGACGAGCGTATAACTAAGCAGTTGCTTGGGTTCGTTAATTTGATTTCAGTTCAAGGTGTTTTAGGTGAAACCCTGTATTTGCAGGTCGCAAATGAGATGACCAGGGGAATTATTGAGCAAAGAATAAAGCAGCCTCTGCTTGAAACTCTCTCAACTGTTGGTTTGGAAGATCCACCGACAAACATCGGGATTGTTGTAAACCCTGAACTGACCCTTGCATTTAGTGCTACTCAGCAGGCTGATCTTGAAATTGAGGAAGAGCAGGAAGTAGTTCCTGTCTATTCATCAACCGAGAGTTCCCAACCTACAGACGGTTCCTCAAGACTTAACCCTCGCTACACCTTTGACAGCTTCGTTCAGGGAAGCTCAAACAGGTTCGCTCATGCTGCTGCTTTTGCAGTTGCAGAAGTTCCGGCGAACGCCTACAACCCACTCTTTATCTACGGAAACTCAGGTCTTGGTAAGACCCACCTTCTGCACGCTATTGGTAACTATGTGCAGCAGTACTGGCCAGGCAAGAAGGTTCGTTATGTCTCAAGCGAAGTTTTCACCAATGACTTCATCAACGCGATCCAGACCAACACAAGCTTTAACTTCCAGTCAAAGTACCGCCAGGTAGATGTTCTACTAATTGACGACATCCAATTCCTCCAGGGTAAGAAAGAGACTCAGGAGTCCTTCTTCGCTACCTTCAACGCCTTGCATGAGCAAGGTAAACAGGTGGTTATAACAAGCGATGTTTCACCGAAACTCCTGAACAGTTTTGATGAGCGTATGCGTAGCCGCTTTGAATGGGGTCTAATGACTGACATTCAAGCGCCAGAACTTGAGACAAGAATCGCGATTCTCCGCAAGAAGGCTGAAAACGACAAGATTCGCGTCAGTGACGAGATCTTGGACTACATGGCAGCTCGTATCTCTTCTAACATTCGAGAACTAGAAGGTGCTCTAATTCGAGTGACTGCCTTCGCTGCACTCAACAGAACTCAGATTGATATGCCTCTAGTCCAGGCTGTTCTAAAGGATGTAGTCCCATTAGGTGAAGATGGTAACAGCATTGCCCCAATGGAGATTGTCAGAGCTGTTTGTAGCTACTTCAAACTCACCCAAGAAGAGCTTTTTGGTAAGTCTAGATCTCAGGCGATTGTTACTGGAAGACAGATTGCGATGTATCTGTGCAGGGAGAAAACCAGTATGTCTCTTCCTAAAATTGGAGCTCTTTTCGGTGGTAGAGACCACACAACAGTTATGTATGCCATCAAGAAGGTTGGCGATCTAATGAAGGAACGTCGATCTATCTACAACTTCGTGACAGACATTATGTCTGGATTAAAGTAAAAATCTTTTCAACATCACCTGTTCATAACCTGTGCAAAAACCCCTGTTTTCTGTTAGTAACAATCATTGACCTGTTAGGTAAGAAATCCGCATCCACAACTCAATAAGTTATTCACAGAATTATCCCCAGATGTGTATACAAGTTTCAACAATGTAGTTCAGGAGTAATACAAAGGATTCACAGAGTTATCCACATTATCCACAAGTGTTAATAAGACTATTAAAGATTTAAGAATGAAGAATTTAAAGCCCATAACTCTTAGGGATTGGCTAAGTGCCATAGCTTCCCTAGTTTTATGCCAAGATTAACCCGTAATCCCCACGAAAGGTGAACTGTGAAGTTCCAGGTCAACAGAGATGTGTTAGCAGAAGCAGTAGCCTTCGCAGCTCGTATGCTTCAGTCAAAGCCAACATCCCAAGTACTCTCAGGCATGAGATTGGTTGCTGATGCAAACTCTCTACAAATCTCAGTTTTTGATCACGACGTATCAGCTCAGACTGACGTTGTAGCCAATGTTGATGAGTCCGGAACCGCCCTAGTTTCAGGTCGCCTACTAAACGAAATCATTGGGCGACTACCTAACCAGCCTGTAACTTTCGTGATTGATGGAACTAAAGCAGTTCTAACCTGTGGCACTTCAAAGTTTGAACTAGCTACCCTGCCTATTGAGCAGTACCCAACTCTTCCTCCAATTCCTGCTGTAAACGGAACTATTGATGGAGACGCTTTCATTGCAGCAATTAGAAGAGTTTCTGTTGCTTCAGCAAAAGACTCAACAAGACCTTTCCAAAAAGGTATTCAACTAAGAGCAACACAGACATCAGTTACTTTCACCGCTGCAGATCCAAACAGAATTGCACGTTGCCAGGTGCAGTGGCTTGGTAAAGATGTTGCTGATGAAACATCTGCAGTTGTTCTAACAAAAACAATGCAGGACATTGAAAAAACTTTCTCCAACTTGGGTGAAGTAAGTATCTCTATCGCACCTGATGGCGGAATGGTTGCTTTCCAAGCTAAGAACAGAGTTGTCACAACTGTTGTTCTGAACATTGAAAACTATCCAGACATTGATCAGTACTTCCCAACCAACTTGGAAGAGTCAGTGATCATCAACAAGCAAGACCTTATTGATGCGACTCGTCGCGTTGAACTTGTTGTTAACGAATCTGAAGACACAATTCGTTACGCCTTTGAAGAAGGATCTGTAAACCTTGATTCAACCAGTTCAGAGAACAATGCTTCTGAAACTGTTGCAGCAACTCTTAATGGAAACCCAACCAGCTTGAGATTTAAGCCATGGTTGTTCCACGATGGTCTATCTCAGATCACAAGCGAGTTTGTGAAAATTGAATTCACAAAAAACCAGAGAGACCCGTCTCGTCCTGGACCAATCATCATGTCAAGCCAAACCTCCAAAGATGCAGCTTCGCCTGACACATATCGGTACCTTCTAAACCCGAACATGCTCAAGCGTTAACAAACACATCTACATCGAAAGGCAACAAATGCACATTGGACTAATTGGCCTAGGAAAAATGGGTGGCAACATGCGTACCCGTCTTCGCAACAAAGGAATTGAAGTAACTGGTTACGCTCGTGATCGCGCAGTTGCTGACGTTGGAAGCATTGAAGAATTAGTAGCCGCTCTTCCATCTCCGAAAATTGTTTGGGTAATGGTTCCGCACGGTCAACCAACTGACGATGTAATCAACGAACTTCAAAAGCACATGGGTGCAGGAGATCTAATTATTGAAGGTGGAAACTCACGCTTCAGCGAAGACATCCGTCACGCAGCTCAGGTTGCTGAATCAGGAATTGGATATCTTGACTGTGGAGTTTCTGGTGGAGTTTGGGGACTACAAAACGGATACGGTCTCATGGTGGGTGGAGACGAGAAGTTGGTAGCTCAGGCTATGCCAATTTTTGATGCTCTTCGTCCAGAAGGTGAAAGAGCAGAAGGTTTCGTACACGTAGGTGACGTTGGTGCTGGCCACTACGCAAAGATGGTCCACAACGGTATCGAGTACGCAATGATGCAGGCTTTCGCAGAAGGATATGAACTTCTAGAAAAGAAGGACATCATCAAGGATGTTCACGGAACATTCGCTGCATGGCAGCGTGGAACAGTAGTCCGCTCATGGCTACTAGACCTTCTAGTTCTAGCTCTTGAAGAAGACCCAACCCTGGCAAAGATCAAGGGCTACGTTGAAGACTCTGGTGAAGGTCGTTGGACCGTTGAAGAAGGAATTGCTAACGCTGTTCCAATGCCAGCAATTACTGCTTCACTATTTGCTCGCTTCACAAGCCGCCAGGATGACTCACCAGCGATGAAAGCTGTTGCAGCACTGCGTAATCAATTTGGTGGTCACGCGGTTAAAAAAGCAGATTAGATTTTAGATGCACGTCAAGCATCTGACTCTCTCTAATTTTCGCAACTATTCAACAGTTGAGTTGCCTCTAGCAACTGGAATCAATTTACTTGTCGGTAAAAACGGTCAAGGCAAAACAAATCTTGCTGAAGCTATTTTTTATGCAGCAACTTTAGGATCACATCGTGTTAGTGGTTATCTTCCATTAATCAAACAAGGCGAGTCAAAGGCAATCATCAGATTGCTTGCGAGATTTGAAGATAGAGAAAATCTGCTCGAGCTTGAACTAAACACCGAAGGTGCCAATCGCGCTCGCATAAACAAAAGCGATGCATCTAGAGTGCGAGACATTCTCGGATATGTAAATGCAGTTATCTTCTCGCCAGAAGATTTAGACATCGTTAAAAGAGATCCTTCAAATAGAAGAGCTTTCATAGATGAACTAATTGTTCAACTAACTCCAAGAATGGCCGGTGTATACACCGACTACGACAGAGTTTTGAAGCAAAGAAATTCACTTCTGAAAAGCGCACGAAACTTAACAGCAAGCGCATCTGGCCTAAGCACTCTAGAATCCTGGGATCAGTCACTTATTCGAATTGGTAGTGAGATTGTTTCAGCTCGTTTCGACATCACCTCAAGGTTGATTCCATTTTTACAGGAAGCATATGCTGCAATCGCTGATGAGAAAAATGATCCATCGATAAAGATAAAGAGTTCTTTGACTAGCAACGATGTTGACTCAGATAGCCCTGATGCTTTCCTAACCACAGGCGATAGAGAAGAAATAGAAAAACTATTTCAACAACGATTAGCTGATGTAAGAAATAAAGAATTAGAACGCGGTATTACTCTCGTGGGTCCTCACAGGGACGATCTACTTCTTCTACTCGGAACTCTTCCTGCCAAGGGCTACATAAGTCATGGTGAATCGTGGTCGTATGCGCTAGCCCTTAAATTAGCTAGTGCTGATTTGATTCGCAAAGACGCTAGAGCTGGAGATCCGGTTCTGATTCTCGACGACGTGTTTGCTGAGCTTGATTCAACAAGAAGATCTAGACTTGCCGCTTTGGTATCGCATAATGAACAGGTGATAATCACTGCAGCTGTTGCCGAAGATGTTCCTAGCGAACTGAACGCTAATCGCATCAACGTGAGAGCAGGCTCTCTGGAGGTGGCTAATGGCTGAAGAGAATAAACCGGATGTTGCAGTCGAGTTCTATTACCGAATGAGAGCTGCAATCACAGGTCGAAAAGACAGAGACACTAAAAAGCGTGAGAAGAATCTACGTAAAGGTTCAAAACCTTTTGACTTGGGCAGAGCCCCTAAATCCATAGCCAGCACCATGGATGACCTAATTCAGAGCTTTGGATGGCAAACCAAGGTGGCAGAAGGCGAATTATTCTCCAACTGGAAAGAGCTAGTAGGTGACAGGGTTGCCGAGAGCAGCTTCCCAGAAGACCTTTCTAAGGGCATATTGACCGTCAGATGTAAGAGCACAGCCTGGGCGACCCAGCTAAGGCTCATGGGGGCAGATATTCTTGCCAAAATCTCGGAGAGGCTCCCTGATCTAGAAGTCAAAGAAATCCGCTTTATTGGACCTCAAGCACCTAGTTTCAAGAGGGGTTTCAGGACTGTTCAGGGCAGGGGTCCCAGGGACACTTTCGGGTAAGTAAACGCTACCCCATACTTCCTAGTAAATATAAGACTTCTAGAGAGTTATCCACAGGTAAAAATGTGCCCACAAAGGGCCGTTTTCAGCCCTGTTTCAGGGCTACAAAAGGGTAGAATTAGAGGGTTAGTTACCCCGGATTTAAGTCGTCTTACTGAAGATGCAGTCGTGAGGGCCTGACTCGATGAAATAGGAGCTGTACCCCGTATGACCGATTCGCAAAAAGGCTATGACGCCTCGAATATCCAAGTTTTAGAAGGTCTAGAGGCGGTGCGTAAACGCCCCGGTATGTACATCGGATCCACTGGACCTAGAGGTCTTCACCACCTTGTCTATGAAATCGTCGATAACGCTGTTGATGAGGCTCTAGCTGGCCACTGTAAGAACATTGACGTAGTTATCACTAAAGGCGGCTGGATCAAGGTTGCAGACGACGGCCGAGGTATCCCGGTTGATATGCACCCAGTTGAAAAGAAGCCAGCTGTTGAGGTTGTTCTAACTGTTTTGCACGCTGGTGGAAAGTTTGGTGGCGGTGGCTACGCAGTTTCTGGTGGTCTGCACGGTGTTGGAGCTTCAGTAGTTAACGCTCTTTCAACACAACTAAACGTAATTGTTGCCAGAGATGGTTTCCTGTGGACCCAGAGCTACCTTGCCGGTGTTCCAACCGCTCCTTTGGCTAAGGGTAAAGCAGCAGACTTCACAGGAACAGTCATTGAGTTCCTACCTAGCCCTGAGATTTTCGAGACAGTTGAATTCGATTACGAAACTCTTCGTTCAAGATTCCAGCAGATGGCGTTCCTTAACAAGGGTCTAAGTATTTCTCTGCACGATGAAAGAAATGAACGTAGCGACAAGTTCATGTATGAGAACGGTTTGAAAGACTACGTTCAGTATTTGAATTCAGCTAAAAAAGTTGATCTAGTTCATGACGAGATCATTGCTTTCGAATCAGAGAACGCTGAAAAGTCAATGTCTGTCGAAGTAGCAATGCAGTGGACAAACGGATATAACGAAAGCGTCCACACTTACGCCAACACAATCAACACTCATGAAGGTGGAACACATGAAGAAGGTTTTAGAACTGCTCTAACTTCTCTTCTGAACAAGTACGCTCGCGAAAAGTCTTTGCTAAAAGAAAAAGATGAAAACCTAACCGGTGACGATGTCCGTGAAGGTCTAACTGCGGTTATCTCAGTGAAGCTTGTTGAACCTCAGTTCGAGGGTCAGACAAAGACCAAACTAGGTAACACCGAAGTCAAAGCTTTTGTTCAAAAGATCGCCAACGATAAATTGGCTGACTGGTTTGATCGAAACCCAACCATGGCAAAAGAAATTTGCCGCAAAGCAATTCAAGCAGCAAGTGCTCGACTAGCAGCTAGGAAGGCACGTGAAGCAACTCGTCGTAAAGGTCTTCTTGAATCAACCGGTATGCCTGGAAAACTTCGCGACTGTTCTTCACGCGATCCACGTCTGAGCGAAATCTATATCGTTGAGGGTGACTCTGCGGGTGGTTCTGCAATGCGCGGTAGAGATCCAGAAACTCAAGCGATCTTGCCACTACGTGGAAAAGTTTTGAACGTTGAAAAAGCGAGACTAGATAGAGCTCTTGGTAACAGCGAAGTTCAAGCACTGATCACTGCATTCGGAACTGGAATTGGTGAAGAGTTTGATGTTTCAAAGATCAGATATCACAAGTGCGTTCTAATGGCCGATGCGGATGTTGATGGTCAGCACATTAGAACTCTTCTTCTAACTCTTCTTTACAGATTCATGAGACCTTTGATTGAGCATGGATATGTTTACTTAGCTCAGCCACCTTTGTATCGCATCAAGTGGTCAAACGCTGAACACGAATATGTTTATTCAGATGCAGAGCGCGACGAAAAACTTGCAAGCGGTCAAGCATCAGGCAAGCGTATTCCTAAAGAAAACTCAATCCAGAGATACAAGGGTCTGGGTGAGATGGACTACGACGAGCTATGGGCAACCACCATGGATCCAGCCAGAAGAACTCTTCTTCAGGTAACACTGGACGACGCAGTTAGAGCAGACGAAATATTCTCAACACTCATGGGAGATGACGTTGAGCTACGTAGAACATTCATCCAACAAAACGCAAAGGATGTTCGCTTCCTAGATATCTAGAGCGGGATAGAAATTATGACTGAAAATATTGAACCAACCGTCGACAGAGTCGAACAAATTGACCTAAACGTTGAAATGCAAAGGTCATATCTTGACTATGCAATGAGCGTTATCGTGGGCCGTGCTCTTCCAGATGTTAGAGATGGCCTAAAGCCTGTTCACCGTCGCGTGATCTACGCGATGTATGACGGTGGCTACCGCCCAGACAAGCAGTTCTCCAAGTGTTCTCGTGTTGTTGGAGATGTTATGGGTCAGTACCACCCTCATGGAGACGGTGCTATCTATGACACCTTGGTACGTCTTGTTCAAGAGTGGAACCTTCGGTATCCGCTAGTAAACGGACAGGGAAACTTCGGTTCACCTGGTAACGATGGTGCTGCTGCTCCTCGATACACAGAGTGCCGCATGGCTCCTCTAGCTCTGGAGATGGTTAGAGACATTGACGAAGAGACTGTCAACTTCCAAGACAACTACGACGGTAGAACTCAAGAACCAACAGTTCTTCCTAGCCGCATTCCAAACCTTCTGATCAATGGATCGATTGGTATCGCGGTTGCAATGGCAACCAACATTCCTCCACACAACCTTCGTGAAGTTGCTGAAGGTGCTCAGTGGGCGCTAGCTAACCCTGGTGCTTCTCAAGAGGAACTTCTCACCGCTTTGATGCAACGCATCAAGGGCCCAGACTTTCCAACAGCAGCAACCATTCTTGGATCTCAAGGAATCAAGGATGCATACAGAACTGGTCGTGGTTCAATCACAATGCGAGCAATCGTAAATGTTGAAGAACTTCAGGGAAGAACCTGTCTAGTTGTTACAGAACTTCCATACCAAGTTAACCCAGACAACCTTGCACTTAAGATTGCGGAACTAGTTAAGGAACAGAGACTAACCGGCATTGCAGATATTCGAGATGAGACTTCAGGTAGAAC
>JBDLVB010000019.1:0-9375 GCA_039805005.1 Actinomycetota bacterium | reverse complement strand
GTTAGTAACTTTCCCTGGTGTATTGGAAGAGCTTTTCTCTAGATACAACAGGCTAGGCAAAACTACTTCAGCAAATATCGCAGATCTAGATCTTCAAAGGCTTCCTGAAGTTGGCAAGTATTTCTTCGGTGAAGAAGTGGTAAACCTTCCAGTTCAAGAAGGACATCCTTGGCATGAAGCGTGGACGAGATTTGTCAAAGAGCACGGTGATCTTGGTCCTGAGATTGTAAAACTCCTCACTTCAGATCCATTTGATGCAAAGACCCTTCCAGCAGTAACTGCAATAACCAAGAATTATGGAACTCATCTTTCAACAAGTTCATATCTGAAGCACTTGGATTGGATGCCTGAAGGTCTAAAAGAAGTAATTGCAATTCATACCCTCAATGCAGGTATTTCGCCTGAGCGAACTTTGGCTTTGTATGCAACTATGCCTGCTGTCATGGCTCACGAAGGAATCTTTGTTCCTCAAGGTGGTGTCTATGAAATAGTCCTTGCCTTGGAGAAACTTGCTCTTCAGGCTGGAGCAAAAATTAGAACCGGTGTTGAGGTAACCAAGATCAGTAAAGGCTCTGTCCGCATTGGTGATGAAGAACTTAGCTGTGACTATGTAATTGGTGCCGCAGATGCTCAGGTGATTGATTCACTCTTGGGAAAGAGAGTGAAAAAGCCAAAGCGAGTTTCTTGTTCAGGTGTTGCGGTATTTGCTGTTCTAAAGGAACCGCTTCCTCAAGACACTGTCACTCACTCTGTGATCATGCCGAGTAAGCCTAAAGAACTTCATGCTGATCTAGATAGAACTCAAGTTCCTGAGGAAACTATGGCTTTCTTGAACTACTACAAGCCGAACCACATCTATCCAAACTCCAAGGCAACTGCAGCTATCTTGCTAACCGCTCCTGCTAATGGAGAGAGATTTGATATAAATAGTGAATTTGTTCAGCGTGAACTTGCTCGAATAAGTGAAATCATCGGCTTGAAGCAGAACCTAGGTGAATTTATTCTTGAGCACAAAATTCTAGATCCGATGTATTTTGCTGAGTTTGGAGCTCAGGGTGGTTCTTTGTATGGGGCAACTAGACCGATCTGGCAGGGTGGACCGTTCCATAAACCTGGATACTCGTCACCCCTAAAGCCTTGGTTCTACAGGGTTGGTGCGTCTGTGCACCCAGGTGGCGGAATCCCAGCCGTAATTGGTGGGGCGATGAACTCAACTGCCCGTTTGCTAAGAGCTATTGGCACTAACTAGCCCCTACCGTTCCCATATTTAGGTTTGTGGGCTCCTAACTCTTTGTTAGCCTAGAAACAAGGGGGAAAAGAACTAGTATTATTTACCTCGGTAAACAAATTCAACTATTGGAGATTCATGTTCAGCTTGTCAAAGATCAGCCTTGCTAACCGCTCAGTGGTAGCTCTTCTAACATCCATTCTTGCCGTCTTCGGCTTTGTGGCTGTTGGTTCACTAAAGCAGGAGCTTTTCCCTTCTCTTGAGTTTCCTCAGGCAGCGATTGTCACAACTTACCCAGGAGCATCTCCTGAGGTTATGGACACTCAAGTCAGCAGACTTATCGAGTCTTCAGTTGAATCTCTAGAAGGTGTCACCACAACTTCTTCAACTAGCCAAAGCTCTCTTTCAACTGTTCGAGTAACTTTTGATTTTGGAATTACATCAGCCAAGGTAACTGAGTCTTTGAACAGCGCACTTGACTCTGTGAAGGCTAACCTTCCATCCGGAGCAAACGCTCGAGTGATAAGCGGTGGCTTGGGAACTATCCCAGTTATGGTTCTTAGCGTTGCTTCTAACACAGGAGACAACACAGAGATTGCCAAGCTACTTCCTGACATTGCACCAACACTTTTCAAGAAAGTTCCAGGTGTTAAGGATGTTCAGATCGGTGGTATTCGTGACTACCGCGTGAACATGAAACTAAACACTGCTGTTATGGCAGCAAATGGAATCACAGCTCAGAGCATCTCAAGTGCTCTAAAGACAAATGGCTTTGTACTACCTGCTGGAACACTTGAAGATGACAAGGGCCAGATCACAGTCCAGATTGGAACACCTGTTGAATCAGTCAAAGAGCTAAAGTCTCTTCCTCTAACTTCAAGCATTCCTTCAACCATGCCAGGTGCTGGCAGAGTTCTAACTATCGGTGATGTTGCTACTGTCACCTATGAACTAGAACCAGTTAGTTCAATCTCTAGAGTTGATGGCAAGCCATCTCTTGCGATTTCAATCACAAAGACTCAAGATGGCAACACAGTTTCTATCTCTAAGGGAATCAAGCCACTTGAAGAAGAACTAGCAACAAAGCTTGGTGGCGATGTGACCATCAAAGAAACCTTCAACCAAGCACCATTTGTTGAAAAGTCAATTGCTGACCTAGTAAAAGAAGGTCTTCTTGGTCTTACCTTTGCGATCTTGATCATCCTGGTCTTCCTAAGATCATGGCGTTCAACAATGGTGACAGCTATCTCAATCCCTACTTCCCTATTGGTTGCATTCATCGGTCTTGCAGGATTTGGTTACTCACTGAACCTATTTACCTTGAGTGCGTTGACTATTGCAATTGGTCGTGTTGTTGATGACTCAATTGTTGTTATTGAAAACATCAATAGACACTTGGCCTACGGTGAGAAGAAGATCGAAGCTATCTTGAACTCAGTCAAGGAAGTTGCAGGAGCTATCACAGCAGCAACTTTGACTACCGTTGCAGTATTCCTACCTATCGCAGTCGTTGGTGGACTAGTTGGTCAGCTCTTTAGACCTTTCGCCCTCACCTTCGCTCTAGCTCTTGTAGCGTCCCTGTTTGTATCTCTAACCATCGTTCCTGTCATCGCCTACTGGTTCCTAAAGACACCAGTAGTTGAAGCGGGTATGACTGAAGCTCAGGCTAAGAAATTTGCTGAGAAGGCAAGAGCAGAAGAGGAAGCTCACGAGAGGAAGTCAATTCTTCAGCGTGGTTACATTCCAGTATTGACTGCAACCCAGAAGCGACCTGTAATCACTTTGGTTGCCTCATTCATCGTCCTTGTATTCACCTTTGGTCTAGTGCCATTTATCAAGACCAACTTCATCGGTAGCTCAGGTTCAACAACCTTCAGCATCAACCAAGAGGTGCCTCTAGGTGCTTCTCTTGAAGACAAAGCACTTGCAGCTGAAGGTGTTGAAAAACTTCTTCTAGACAGTGGTGACACTGTTGCTGTGACAACCACTATCGGTGGTACTGCTGATAGCCGTGTTGCTTTCGGTCAGTCAGCCGGTGGAATCCAGATCCAGGTTTCAACTAAAGAAACCGTGAACGGCGATGCTTTCCAAGCCAAGATGCAGAAGTTATTCGATGCAGATGCATCTCTAGGTAAGGTCAGCTTCCAGACCGGTCAGTCATTTGGTTCAAGTGGAACTGTTGACGTGACAGTAACAGCAAAGACTGATGAGCAGCTAAGAGCTGGCATCAAGTTAGTTCAGGAAGCTCTCGAAGGAAAGATTGACAACGTCTCCCCTGATGTTGTGACAACCCTGAGCGAGAAGCAGAGAACACTTAAGGTCACAGTAGATCGCGTAGCTGCAACTCGACTTGGTCTAAGTGAAATCGCTGTGTCTACTCTTGTTGCAAATGCAATGAGCCCACAGAGCATCGGTTCAATCAACATTGACAACAAAGAGACCGAAATCTACATCAAGTCTGAAAATGTTCCAGAGACTATTCAAGAAGTAAAGAACATTCCGCTTAGCCCATTCGGCCAGGTAAAACTAAGTTCTGTTGCAAAGGTTGAACTGGTTTCAGTTCCAACCAAGATCACAACTCAAGATGGAGATCGTGCAGCAACAGTTTCTCTAACTCCAGACAAAGATGCCAGCCTTGGTCCAATCACCATGCAGGTATCTGAGAAGGTAACTGAACTTCAAGACAAGATGCCTGCTGGAACAACCCTGCTTCCAATCGGTGGTGTTTCAGCAGACCAGGCCGAGTCATTCAGTCAGCTACTTCTTGCTCTGCTTGCTGCTATCGCAATTGTTTACCTCATCATGGTGGCAACATTCAGAAGCTTGGCTCAGCCACTAGTTCTTCTAGTGTCAATTCCATTCGCAGCAACCGGTGCGTTCGTAGCACTACTTGCAACCAACACTGCTCTTGGACTTCCAGCGCTGATTGGTATGTTGCTACTAGTTGGAATCGTAGTTACTAACGCGATTGTTTTGATTGACCTCATCAACCAGTACCGCCTACAAGGTATGCCGTTTGAAGAAGCAATCATCAACGGTGCTCGTCAGAGACTACGTCCTATCTTGATGACAGCTCTTGCAACTATTGGTGCCCTAAGCCCACTAGCTCTAGGCTTCACAGGATCTGGTGGATTCATCTCTCAGCCACTAGGAATTGTGGTTATTGGTGGATTGTTCTCATCAACAATCCTGACCTTGGTTATCGTGCCAGTTCTTTACCGCCTTGTTGAAGGTAGAAAAGAACGTAAGGATAAGAAGAAGCTAGCCAAGATCGCCAAGAAGACTGCTAGCAAGGCGGCTCCAAAGCGAAAGACAACCGCTAAGACCGCTTAGCCCTAAAGGTAAACTGGATGGAGTCCTCGAAGTCGGGGGCTCCATTTAGTTTGAAGGAACTATGAACATACCTGAATACCTAGTTTGGATTGACTGTGAGATGACAGGGCTAAACCCTGACACCGAGTGTCTAGTTGAGATAGCTGCAGTCATTACAGATTTTGACCTAAATGTCCTCGACGAAGGCATCGACCTCGTAATCAAGCCTCGTGAAGGCACAGTTGAGGCCATGGGCGACTACGTCAGGAAGATGCATACCGACTCTGGTCTAATCAAGGAGTTTGCCTCAGGTATTGATTTGGCAGATGCTGAAGCCCAGGTACTGGAATACATCAAGAAATACATCCCAAACCCAAAGACTTCTCCCCTAGCTGGTAACACCATTGGGACAGATCGCATGTTTATCTCTAAATACATGCCTGCTCTAGATAATCACCTGCACTACCGAAACATCGACGTTTCAACCATCAAAGAACTGTCTAAGCGCTGGTATCCAAGGGTCTATTTCCAAGCTCCTAAGAAAGACGGCGGTCACAGAGCCCTAGCCGACATCCTTGAATCTATTGAGGAACTCAAGTACTACAGAAGCAGCGTCTTTGTTGAAGGCCCAGGCCCAACAAGCGAAGAAGCCCAAGCACTAGCGCAGGCTCTGAAGACTGATAAACTTTGAGAGTTGATTTCGGCTAGTCCGGAATAAAACATGGTGGGTATAGCTCAGCTGGTAGAGCGCCTGGTTGTGGTCCAGGATGTCGCGGGTTCAAGTCCCGTTACTCACCCCAAAATAGAAGCCCGAGGTCAATTGCCTCGGGCTTTTCTTTACCCAGAACGTTCAAACCGAGTTCGAAAATTAATTCTGCTGACTGTTTGGGCATTGTTGCGGTTTGGTAACAAACAATGAAAATAGTCGACACATGCCCTAACTCCAATGTAATTTGTTGAGCATAAATGGAAGGGGGCCCATTATGGGGTTCAAATTAATAATCACAGGGACGATTACAATCGGACTATCAGTAAGCAGCTACAGTGGGGCATTCGCATTAGACAATATTGAAATTTGCACTGCGACTAGTTCTAACAGCTACGCCTGCGTTGCAGAATGGGGCTATGTTGGCGAAGATCCATACAACGTAGATAGATTCTCGTCCGTTGCAACCAATCAAACTAAACACGGCTGTACATCATTCGCAGCGTACATGATCTCGCTATTCAGTCCTTGGATGCCGGCAATCTCGAACTTCGACAGTGCACAGTACTGGGATACCCAGTCGGATAGCCGCACTCCAGCCACTTTGAGCGCCACCCCTCATGTAGGAGACATTGCCCAGTGGAATGCTGATGAAGATATGGATTTTGGTCATGTCGCCTATGTGAAGAGTGTCGTCAGAAACTCGGCTGGAACATTGCAATACATCGTTGTGGCAGACGATAATGGTGGTCGCATGATCACAACACAAAGAAAGCTCTACCCAGGCGTACAAACTGGAACAATCAGTTGGCCAGATAAATTCATCACATTCCCTAAGACTCTCACAGGTTCCGGAGGAACTGGTGGCGGTGGCGGCGGCGGACTCGTGAACACTCACTCATTGCCAATCCTGAGAGGTTAGACTCTTGGCCATGAAAAGTAAAAAGATTGTCTCCTCAATTCTTCTAGGCCTGTTGAGTCTTGGTTTCTCAGCTCAGCAAACTTCTGCAGCTTCCAAAAGTCCAGTTTCAGTTGTGAACGGAAATATTAAATTCTCGACAAAGATTCCTGCAAACTTATCTTGGGGGCAAACATCGCTAGAAGCAGCCACCCAGGCGATTGATTACCAGACCAGCGAAATCGAAACAGCAATAACCAAACTCACTGCAAAAGGAGCTATCAAGGTAACGAAGACCTTTGTGAAAACTCCTACTGGTACGTTTCCTGACTGGAAGAATTATGTGCCAACATTTAGCCAGTATATCCTTTCAGGATTAGATGCCACAGGAAAAGTACTAGGACGAAGCATAAAAATACCTTCTGATTCTGCCAATCTCGCAAATCGCTTGGTTTACTTGAGACAGTCTGAATGTATTCCCGCTGGTCAATCCTCCAATTCAACACTTCCTACTTGCTCTGCAACCAAACCGAAGCAGGAGACCTACTTGCGAGCTGCTCTGAGGACAGCCTCTGGCAATGGTCAACTAGAGGACATTGGAGGCTTCATCTATCAACAGCTGTATACGTGTCTTGGTAACAAGAAGCCTTTCACAATAAAAGCAGGAGTCTTCGACTGCCCATCTAATGCAAAAATTTTTGGTGGAAATAGAAGTTTCCCAGTGAAAGGTAATTTTGCTACACGTAGTTACTCGATTGCATTCAGCCCAGACAAGCGATCGGCTACGTTGACTTACAGTGCGCTAAATTACAAAACCATCGCCTTAACGGGAAGATGTGAGGATGGTTCAGTCGTGAGGTTCGGCTAAATCGCTTTCCTGAAAAGGCTCGAGCTAGTTCTCGGGCCTTTTCGCATTTAGAACGCTGTCTATCTTGCCATCACCATAAGAGTGCTTGATCTCGCTGATGACTACTTGGTAGCCGTTGTACCAATTTTGAACTTTGCATTTGGCCTCGCGGTGATCTTCAAAGCTAGCGAACTTAGTAATTGTTGCCATGTCTTCAAAGTAGTAGATCGAGTTCTTCGTCCCTCCATCTGGACTCACCCAACGCTCAACACCCAAGAATCCTTCGAGCGTGAGAGCGTAAGCATCAATAGACGCGTCCAAGCGGTGAAATTCTTCGTCGTATTCACCGGGTTTGAAGATGAATTGCGCTGCAAACATCTCTACGCGTTAGCTCTTTCAAGCACTAGTTCTCTTACTCGAGCTGCGTCTGCTTGACCCTTCATCGCTTGCATTACTGCACCGATGACTGCTCCTGCTGCTTGAACTTTACCTTCACGGATCTTTTCAAGAACATCTGGTTGCTTAGCCAGTGCTTCGTCAATGGCAGCAATTAGTGCTCCATCATCAGAAACAACTTCAAGGTTTCTAGAAGAAACAATCTCTGCTGGTGAACCTTCGCCAGCTAATACTGCTGATAGAACTTCACGAGCGATACGGTCATTGATCTTGCCTGATTCAACAAGTGTTGCAATCTCAGCTACCTGAGTAGGTGTGATGTTCATCTCAGAAACATCTTTATCTTCTGAGTTTGCAATACGTGCAATCTCACCTGAATACCACTTACGTGCAGCCTGAGGTTTTGCTCCTGCCGCTACTGCTTCTTCAATGAAGTCAAGGAGTCCAGCGTTCACAACGTCTCTGAATTCCATCTCAGCGAAGTTCCATTCACCTGCTAGACGCTTGCGTCTATCGGCTGGGTTCTCCGGAAGAAGGGAACGTAGCTTCTCAATTAGTTCGTTTGAAGGCTCAACAGGAACTAGATCTGGTTCTGGGAAGTAGCGGTAGTCATCAGCGTCTGACTTAGGTCTTCCAGCACTTGTTGAACCCTTGTCTTCGTGCCAGTGTCTAGTTTCTTGAGTGATGGTTCCGCCAGCAGCCAAGATGGCAGCTTGTCTTTGGATTTCATATCTAACTGCACGCTCAATAGATCTAAGTGAGTTTACGTTCTTAGTCTCAGTTCTGGTGCCGAGCTTTTCCTGACCATGAGGTCTAATTGAAACGTTGGCGTCACAGCGAACATTTCCACGTTCCATACGAGCATCGCTAACGCCGAGGGCTTTAACGATTTCTCTAATTGAACGAACATAGGCCGCTGCTAGTTCAGGAGCTTCTGCTCCTGCACCGAATACTGGCTTAGTAACAATCTCAACTAGTGGAACACCAGCACGGTTGTAGTCAACTAGAGAGTACTCTGCTCCTTGAATACGACCGGTTGAACCACCGATGTGTGTTAGCTTTCCAGCGTCTTCTTCCATGTGAGCACGTTCAATCTGAACGGTGAACTTGTTACCGCTAGGAACCTCAACATCCAACTGTCCTTCAAAGGCAATTGGATCTCTGAACTGTGATGTCTGGTAGTTCTTCGCAAGGTCTGGATAGAAATAGTTCTTTCTTGAGAATCCTCCAGTTGGTGCAATCTGGCAGCCAAGGGCAAGACCAATAGATATTGATGACTCAACCGCTTTTCTGTTTACAACAGGAAGTGATCCAGGCAGACCAATACAGATTGGGCAAACGTTAGTGTTTGGCTCATCACCAAAGTCGTTCTTACAACCACAGAACATCTTGGTCTTAGTGTTTAGTTCGATGTGTACTTCCAGACCAATGACTACTTCAAAAAGCTCTAGAGCCTTGTCGTAATCCATCAAGTTAGCCTTAGCCATTAGTTACCCTCCAACTTTGGTGCGAAGTCCATCATGCGCTTACCCCAAATGCCTTCAAGGATTCCTTCAAGTGCTGCTCCTACTTCATACAGAGCAGCATCTTTGTGAGCAGGTGCTAGGAACTGAATACCAACTGGAAGGTTATCCTCATCAGCTAGACCAATAGGAACTGAGATACCTGGAATACCAGCAAGGTTTGCAGGGATAGTAGCAATGTCGTTTAGATACATAGCTAGAGGATCAGCTACCTTTTCACCAAACTTGAATGCAGTTGTTGGTGCAGTTGGTGAAACAAGAACATCAGCCTTAGCAAAGGCTGCATCGAAGTCTCTTTGAATTAGTGTTCTTACCTTCAAAGCAGCACCGTAGAACTTGTCGAAAGAACCAGCAGAAAGAGCATAAGTTCCAAGAATGATTCTTCTCTTCACTTCTGGACCAAAGCCAGCTTCACGAGTAGCAGCCATAACACGTTCAATAGTTGGGTTACCTTCAGGGGTAACT
>JBDLVB010000018.1:0-9428 GCA_039805005.1 Actinomycetota bacterium | reverse complement strand
AAGAGCAGGTAACAAACACTAAATGGTTCAAAAGCAGTCACCAGAAAACATTCAATCAGCTTGGAACTGGTTCGTATCTAAGTACGAAGCCAGAGGCTACAAGTCTCTAAACCAGTTCGCAATTGCTACAGGTATGCAGAAATCAAGCTTGAGCAGATACTTCCACCTAGAGCGTGAGATCCCGTCAGGCACAGTTGGAAGACTTTGTCAGGAACTAAAGGTATCTCCAGAAGAGCTTCTGAAGGCTGTTGGAGCTTTAGGTTGGCCGGCTAAACCTAAACGCAACCGCGGATAAGCAGGTTTCTGCCAACAGGCAGCACAGTTCTGCAGTAGTCAGGGTCTGACCACAGACGTATGACATGCTCGAAAAGTTCGGGTTTCAAGTGGTTTTTACAGTTGTCACTGAATTCGTCCACCCTTTGACCCATTTGAATAGTGATTCTGGGTCTATCAAGTGCAATTTCTGACTGCACTCTAGGGGCTTTCTTTGGAAGGATCTCCACATGAACATCTCCCCAAGGCTCTAAAGCGACAGATTGTTTGGCGATCTCTAAGTTTGGGTCTAGAGGCCAAGCTCCATCGAGATGAGACCAGAGTTCATCATTCAGTATTTCCTTGAAACCAGTGACGATGGAGCTCTTTAGAGAACCGATCTTTGACCCAGCAGGAACAATAATCTTCAAAATCTTAGGCTCTGGCCAGGTTAGCTTCACAGCCCCGGCTTCAGGTAATTCAAAAGTCGTCACGGTTTCTCCGCGTGATAACAAGATCTCAGTGTTCATGCCAGCCTAAACTTTGAGGTGCAATATCCCCGATTGGAAACATCTAAAACATTGTATGGTCTGCCACTGACATTGAGGGGGATATAGACGTTGTTTTGGCTGTTTAGAGTCGTGCGAGAATGATTACATGACTAATACAACACATATCGCTACCCTAAACACCAACCACGGAGCCATAAAGATCAACCTTTTCGGCCTTGATGCCCCAGTAACTGTTGCCAACTTTGTTGGTCTAGCTGATGGCACAAAAGAGTGGGCAGACCCTCGCACAGGTGCAAAGCAAACAGATAAGCCGCTATACAACGGCGTTATCTTCCACCGCATTATCCCTAACTTCATGATCCAAGGTGGAGACCCAACTGGAACAGGTATGGGTGGCCCTGGCTACAACTTCAAAGATGAAATCAGCGAACACAACTTCAACGAACCATACAAGCTAGCTATGGCGAACGCAGGACCAGGCACCAACGGTTCACAGTTCTTCATCACAGTTGCTGAAACTGGATGGCTATATGGAAAGCACACCGTCTTTGGTGAAGTTGCAGATGATGCTTCTAAAGAGGTTGTCGACAAGATTGCAGCAGTGAAGACTGGCGCACAAGACAAGCCAATAGAACCAGTTGTAATCGAAAACATTTCTATCGAAGAAGTTTCTGCTTAGTGACAGAAATCACAACTCGTTGTTACAGACACCCCGATCGCGAGACCGGGGTGTCTTGTCAACGCTGTGAAAGATTTATCTGCGTTGATTGTTCATCTCCAGGAGCTATTGGTTTTCTATGTCCTGAAGATTCCAAAGATCGCGTAAAGATTCAAAAAGCTACTTTTCAAAAATCACCGCTTAGTGCTGCGCCAGTAACAATCATTCTTATTGCTCTAAACGTTTTGGTTTACGCAGCACAACAAATATTTCCGGGACTCATTTATTCCCTCTGGTATGCAAACGTAGGAAGCATCACCGAAGACGGAAGCCTGCTTCGTGTATTCACTTCAAGCTTTGCTCACTCAAATACTCAGATCACACACATTCTGTTCAACATGTATTCCCTGTTTGTTCTAGGAACACTGCTTGAACCAATGATTGGCAAACTTCGCTTTGCAGTTCTCTATGCTTTCTCTGTCTTTGGTGGAGGACTGGGTTTCCTCATTCTTTCCACTCAGTTCGGAAGCGTCGTTGGAGCTAGCGGAGCTGTATTTGGTTTGATGGGTGCCTACTTAGTTTTCTTAGTAGTAATGAAACTCAATGCAGGACAGATGTATATCATCATCGGCATTAACTTGTTTCTTGGGTTCCTACCGGGCATTGCTTGGGAAGCTCACGTTGGTGGACTAATTGTTGGAGCAGCAGTTGGCTATGTTTTAGTTTCAACAAGAAACCGAGTAAAGCAAAACCTTCAAACAATTGCACTTATTGGAATAGGAATAGTTTTGGTTGCAATATGGCTAATCGCCAATGCACCAATAAACAGTTTGTACTGATTACTTCCAGCGGGTTAGTAAACCGAAACCAACCATCATTAGACCGAAGCCTACGATGATGTTTCCTGCACCTAGGTTGATAGGGGTTCCTGAACCTAGAGGGTAAACGGTCTGGCTGATGTAGTAAACCATGATCCAAACAAGACCCACGATTAGGAAAGTAAGTGTCACAGGTAGGAACCACGCTGGGTTACCATCCTTGTTCTTAGTAACCTTCACAGAATCAGGAGCTGCTGGCTTCGCTGGACGCTTGACTAGCTTTGGGGTTTTCTTTTCGTTTTCAGACATTGCTCAATTCTATTACGAGGCGGGCCAGACCAAGTTAGTCTTGAATCCTTATGGTTAAGATTTTGGTTCTAGATAACTACGATTCCTTCGTCTATACGCTCAATGGCTACTTGCAGCAACTTGGTGCGCAGACTGAGGTTCTTCGTAACGATATCGTTTCAGAGGCGGAACTACCTGCTCTTTTGGCTAAATACGATGCAGTATTGATCTCCCCAGGACCTGGAACCCCAGCAGATGCTGGGCTTAGTGTGCCAACCGTAAAGCTTGCTTTGGACTCTGGTCAACCTATCTTTGGAGTTTGCCTAGGCCATCAGGCAATTGCTGAGGCTATGGGGGCAACAGTCACCAGTGCTGAAGAACTGATGCATGGAAAAACTAGTCAGGTATTCCACGACAACAGTCTGGTTTATAAAGATGTTCCAGAACCATTCACTGCCACTAGATATCACTCATTGGCAGTTGTTGCTAACACTGTTCCAGAAGATCTAGTTATTACAAGTAAGACTGCAGGGGGAGTAATTATGGGCCTTCAGCACAAAACACTTCCTATTTATGGAGTGCAGTTCCATCCAGAGTCAGTTCTAACTGAAGGTGGATATCAGATGCTTGGCAACTGGTTGGAATCTCTAGGACTAAAAGGTGCTGCTGAGAAAGCTAAGACACTTAGCCCTTTGCTAAACCTCTAATTAACTATGCACTCAAGTGTTAGGACAATAGTTCCTAACTGTGGCTGAATTCCAGCTGGCACTGATTGAGCAATGACTACTGTTCCAGCAACCCCTAGACAACTTGGATCAACATCAGTTTCTACTGAGTAGCCAACCTGCGGAGCAGTTAGTTGAGAGGTTGCATCACTCAGATCTAAGCCAACAACATCTGGAACAAGAACACTTCCAGTTGAAACAACTAGGTTCACAACTGTTCCAGCAGGCACCTGAGTGTTCGCAGCTGGATCGCTAGATAGAACTAGGTTCTTGGCAATGGTAGGTGAGTCACTTTGAGTGATAGCACCGAGTACTAACTTCGCATTAGTAATTGCCAGGATTGCATCTTGCTCTGTCATTCCAGAAACATCCGGCATCAGTGAAAGTTCCTGACCAGATGAAACCAAAACAGTAATGGTTGTCTTAGGACCAACCTGCTCACCTGCTGGAGGATCAGTTGAGATAACGGTTCCTTCAGGAACTGTGCTGCTAATTTCAAGAGTCTTTAGCACCAATAGATCTTGTTCAGTGAGAGTGGTGAAGGCTTCTTCGTATGTCTTACCAACTACATCAGAGACTGTGATCTTTGTGTCTACGTTCCCACCGAAGGAAATCAGGCTAGCTCCACCTGCAATCAGCCAGATAACTAGACCAATTACTAGAACGCCAATACCGCTACCAACTCCCCAGAGCAAACCAGTAGATGGCTTGTCTTCCTTAGGAGCAGTTATTACACGAGTTTGTTCTTCTGTCTCGTCAGTTCCTGTTTCGAAACCTAGTAGCGAGAAGCTGTTCTCAAAGATCTGTGTTGGTTCGCTCTGTTGAACCGGAGCTACGGTAGTAACCGCACTCGTTGCTTCTTCGTTGGCTGAGTTTAGAAGTTCAGCAAAAGGATCTGATTCTGGAATAGCGATTGTTTCAGGAGCTTCTTCAACAATTGGCTGCAGAGGAGCTGTAGGTGGCTGAGAACCATCTTCAAAGACATCAACTGAAGTTCCAGTAACTGCTGCTGCAAGTGCTGCTCTGAAATCTGCAGCAGATTGGAAACGAGCATTCTTGTCTTTAGCCAAAGACTTCATCACAACTGAATCAATTGCTGCAGAGATGCTTGGGTTTACTAGAGAAGGAGCTGGAGCAGTCTCACTCACATGCTGGTAAGCAACTGATACTGCAGTCTCTCCCGTGAACGGTGGCTTGCCGGTAAGCATTTCATAAAGCAATACACCGGTTGAATAAAGGTCTGTTCTTGAGTCAACTGTTTCACCCTTAGCTTGCTCAGGTGAGAAGTATTGAGCAGTTCCAACAATTCCGTTGGTGTGAGCAAGGGTTGCTGAAGAATCACTCACTGCTCTAGCGATACCAAAGTCCATGACCTTAACGGCGTTAGATGAAGTGATCATGACGTTAGCTGGTTTGATGTCTCTGTGAATAACACCAGCAGCGTGAGAGAACTCTAGAGCTGTGAGAATACCTGTCGCATAGAAAATAGCTTCTTGTTGAGTAAGTTTTCTTTGACGAAGAATATCTCTAAGAACTTCACCTGTGACAAGTTCCATAACAATGTATGGCAAGTGTCTTTCAACTCCATACTCATCAAGAGTCACTTCATCGCCAGCGTCATAGACGCGAACAATTGTTGGGTGAGCCATACGTGCAGATGCTTGAGCTTCTTGTCTGAAACGAATTTCAAAACTAGAGTCTGCTGCTAGATCTGATTTGAGAAGTTTGATGGCAACGGTTCTACCAAGTCGTGTGTCAATTCCTGAGTGAACCTCAGCCATACCCCCGCGACCAATTAGCTCACCGAGCTCATATCTACCTGCGATGATGCGCTTATTCTCGCTCACATCGCTCCAATCTCTTTATGACAACTCTCCAAGTTTATCTTTGCTTTGCTCACGCAAACTTAGACTTACCTGCTAGTTAATGACCGTGTTCGGATCTACTTCTTGTTGGTAGTAGTAAACCGATATGGAACTTCCCACCTCAAGTGAACCCAGAGGAGAGATGTCATAGACCTGAGAGATACGAGGATCTTCAGCAGGTACAGACATTCCAGGTACCGGTTCAACAACAAGACCAAGGTCGCTGAGCTTAGGAACCACTAGTGAAACGTCTAATCCCTCATATTCACTGAGTAATACAACAACCTTCTCAAGAGTCTTAGTAGGGGTAGGTGTTGGTTTAGGAGTAACAGTCTTGGTTGGAGTTGGCGTAGGTGTTGGTTCAACCGGAGCCTTAGGAGCTACAAGTCCAGCCCATACGATTACACCAATAGTGCTCAATAGAACCAAGATAAGTACTACCCAAGGCCAGATAGCAGGGACAGTGACGGTTGGTTTGGTGTCAGTGTTGATAACGGTGGTCTCATCACTTACTGGCTCCACACCTCTTGGAATAACAGTGTTGATAGAGATATGTGCAGGAGTATCAGCTAGTAGAGCTTCTGCTCTGGCAGCTAACTCAAGAGCAGATCTTGGTCTTTGGTCAGGCTTCTTGGCAAGGCAATCCATCACAAGGCGGACAAGTTTCGGATCAGTACCTTCAGGCAGAGCTGGAGGAATGTCATTGATTTGAGCCATGGCGATAGCCATCTGAGTCTCACCCTTGAATGGTCTGCGACCAGCTAGAGCCTCGTAGGCCACGATGCCTAGGGAGTAAATGTCACCTGCAGCAGTTGCTGCTTTACCGGTTGCTTGTTCAGGAGCAAGGTACTGAACAGTTCCCATAACCTGACCCGTTTGAGTTAGAGAAACCTGGTTAGCAACTCTGGCAATACCAAAGTCAGTAATCTTCACATGTCCATCAGGAGTGATCAGTAGGTTACCTGGCTTCACATCTCTGTGGACTAGACCTTCTCGGTGAGCAGCATCAAGTGCTAAAGCTGTTTGAGCAATTATTGAAATCACTTGTTTAGCAGGAAGAGTTTTTTCTCTTTCAAGAATTGAAGACAGAGCTTCACCTGGAACTAGTTCCATAACTAGATAAGCACTACCTTCGTCTTCACCGTAGTCATAAACATTTGCGATGCCATCGTGATTAATCATCGCTGCATGTTTAGCTTCAGTTCTAAAGCGATCAACGAAATCTGGATCACCCATGTATTGCTGTTTCAAAATCTTGATTGCAACTAAGCGAAGAATAGTTTCATCTTGAGCTTGCCAAACTTCACCCATACCGCCAGTAGCAATGCGCTTTATGAGTCGGTATCGATTGCCATAAAGCTTTCCTTCTTCTGGTTTCATTTACTCAACACCGCCTCCATGACTTTCTTAGCAATTGGTGCTGCCAAAGTATTCCCTCTACCTGATTGACCTTTACCGCCACCATCTTCAATAACTACAGCTACTGCTACCTGAGGATTATCTGCTGGAGCGAAACCAGTGAACCAAAGAGTGTATGGATCATTCACACCGTTTTCCGCAGTTCCAGTTTTTCCAGCAACTTTAATTCCAGGAATGCCTGCGTTAGAACTTACTCCTGATGAAACAGAAGCAACCATCATGCTCTTCAAACGTTCTGCTGTGCTGGTGGTAATTGAACGACCAATCTCAATTGGTTTACCTTCTTCAAGAACAGTTAGGTTAGAAGTGAAGATCTGTTTAACCAGGTATGGTTTCATTTCAATTCCTGCATTGGCAATTGATGCAGAAACCATAGCCATCTGCAGTGGACTAACTCGAACATCAAATTGTCCGAATGCAGTTAATGCGGTCTGTGCATCATCTAAGTTTTCTGGGTAGACGCTTGCAGTTGACTTCAATGGAATGGAAATAGATTCTCCGAAACCAAAAGCTTTTGCCTGCTTAGCAATTGCATCTTGTCCAAGAGCAATACCAAGCTGAGCAAATGGGATGTTGCAGGAAAGTTTGAGTGCAGTTGCGATTGAAACTGTTGTTGCTCCACCACATCTACCTTCACCTGAGTTAGTGATTGCTGTTGTGGTGCCAGGAAGAACGAACTTAGCCGGGTTCGGTAGTTTGCTCTGTGGTGTGTAGTTTCCTGATTCAAATGCTGCAGCTGCAACAACCAACTTGAATACCGATCCTGGAGCATACAAGTCGCCACCAATTGCACGGTTGATTAGAGGAGCGTTCTTGTTAGTCAGCAAAGATTTGTAATTCTCGTAGGCGTCTGCTGTGTTGTGAGTGGATAGGAGGTTGGCATCAAAACCTGATTTAGATACCAGAGCCAAGATCCTGCCGGTTGAAGGCTCAATGGCCACAACCGCACCCTTCATGCTGCCCAAAGCCTTCCAAGCAGCCAATTGAACATCCTCATCAATGGTTAGTTCAACTGATGCTCCTGATACGGGGTTTCCTGAGAGTAGGGCATTGAGTTGTTCGAAGAAGGCAGCCGAGTTATCTCCTCGAAGAGAGCTATCTAGAACGCTTTCTAGCCCTGTTCTACCTTGAAAGAGGGAGTAGAAGCCAGTGATAGCACTGTATTGCTCACCTGTGTACTTGCGAAGGTATCGGTAGGCATCAGCTGTCTTGATTGACTCAGCGATTGGCTTGTTGTTGACCAATATGGCTCCACGCTGAGTCTTGTAACCGTCATACACAGCTCTCTGGTTACGAGAGTCATTGTTCAATGAGTCAGCGTTCACAACCTGCAAGGTGCTGGCAGCAACGAATAAAGACAAGAACATCAAAAGAATGAAGTTGGCTACGCGTCTGATCTCAGGGGTCATTCGCTCACCGTCCCTGGCTTAGGCAAAGTATCAGAGAGTCTTAGTAGCAAAGCGATGATGATCCAGTTGGCAACCAATGATGATCCACCGGCAGCCAGTAGTGGTGTTGTTAGACCGGTTAGTGGAACAACTCTTAACACTCCACCAATAACAATGAAGCACTGCAGAGCAATAACAAAACCTAGACCAACTGCAAGCAACTTACTGAAATCATCAGCATGAGTGTTAGCAATTCTTAGTGCTCTTGCAACTAGAACCATGTATAGAGAAAGCAGAGCAAACAATCCAGCAAGGCCAAGTTCTTCACCAATGGCAGAAATAATAAAGTCGCTTTCGGCAAGAGGAACAATTGATGGCAGACCTCCGCCTAGACCTGTTCCAAATATTCCACCGTGAGCTAAACCAAACATTGATTGAACTAATTGGTAAGAACCACCGATTGCTTCATAGTTAGCTTCGCTAAGCGGATCAAGCCAAGCTGCAATTCGATTTCCAACATAAGACATAAGTCGAGATGCAATCAATGCTCCTGCGACGAACATAACTAAACCAACTAGAACGTAGAAGGTTCTTCCGGTTGCAACGTAAAGCAGGACGAGGAACAAACCGAAATACAAAAGAGAAGTTCCTAGATCTCTTTGCAGAACTAAAACTCCAAGACTTGCCAACCAGATAAAAACAATTGGACCAAGTTCTCTTGCTGGTGGAATTCTGATACCAAGAACTTTTCTTCCAACAACAGCTAATGCTTCACGTCTTGATGTGAGATATCCAGCAAAGAAAACAATGAAAGCAATCTTCGCTAATTCACCAGGTTGGAAACTTATTGGACCAAGTCGAACAGAAAGAAAAGCACCGCTCGTGCTAACTCCGATTCCAGGTAGCAGGGGAAGAATTAGGAGAACAACACCCAAGGCCATTGCGGAGTAAATATATTTTCTGAAAGACAGATGTGATTTAACTAACCACAAAACAGTCGCTGCAATCAACATTGCAATTACTGTCCAGACAACTTGTCTTGATCCAACAGATGCGTCTTCAGCATTCACTGACTTAGAAAGATCTAGCCGATAAATCATTGCAATACCGAGTGAGTTCAGAATGAAACCAATTGGTAAAAGTATTGGGTCTGCATCGCTTGCCCTGAATCTCAGAATGATATGGAAGACAGTAGCTGCAACAACAGGAAGTGTCCAGATAAACCAAGCATCTTCTCTAAGGATTTGAATAGTGGCTAACTGAACTTGAGCTAGTTCAAATGCAAAGAGCCCAAAACCAAAGAGCAACATCAGTAGCTCGAGGTTCCTCTTCTTAGGCATCACCTTTAGACGACTAATTCCTTTAGCCATCTTTAGAACTTTCAAGTATTTGCTCTAACTTGCTCTCAGCATCAGCCAAGCTGTCAGCTGAGATACTCTTCTCGATAAGTTCTTGTTGGAACTCAGGTAGGTCAACTACCTTGAGGTCAGACTCTTTATATAG
>JBDLVB010000017.1:0-9758 GCA_039805005.1 Actinomycetota bacterium | reverse complement strand
GGCAGATGCTAATCCTTGACCTAGTGGACCGGTTGTGATTTCAACACCTTTAGTGTGACCGTATTCTGGGTGACCAGGAGTAGCAGAACCCCAAGTTCTTAGTGACTTGATGTCATCTAGCTCTAGTCCGTAACCTGCTAAGTAGAGCTGGTTGTAAATAGTTAGTGATGAGTGTCCAACACTCAAGATGAAACGGTCGCGACCTGTCCACTTTTCATCTGCAGGATCGTGTGTCATGACCTTCTGGAAGAGAAGATAGGCAACTGGAGCAAGTGAAATTGCTGTTCCAGGGTGTCCGTTTCCTACTTTTTCAACCGCATCTGCGGCTAGGACACGTGCGGTGTCTACTGACTTTGAATCTATGTTGTCCCAGATTAGTGACACAGCAAACTCTCTTTCGTTTCTTTGAGTATTTTCAACATTGGCAACCTTGCCGTCTCTGCACAACACCAACGAATCGATGATCAGTGGCTGTTTTTGAGTGCCTTTGAAGTCTATACCCGTGTCGCATTTGATTACGGATATGTAACGGAAGAGTCTAATTCGCTTAGACTAGAGCCAATGACTTCCATCAAAACTGCCAACCCTCAGACTGCAAAGGAATCTATCTCCTTTGGCAGGAAGGCTGCAGCCTATTTGGCGCTAACTAAGCCTCGAGTCATCGAATTACTGCTGATTACCACGGTTCCAGTCATGATTCTGGCTCAACAGGGGATACCTAACCTTTGGCTAGTGCTAGCAACTCTTGTTGGAGGATCCTTAAGTGCTGGTTCTGCTAACGCATTCAACTGCATTATTGACACCGATATCGACAAAATCATGGGTAGAACCCAGAAAAGACCTCTTGTAACAGGGGAGTTGAACAAGCTTGAGGCACAGATATTCGCTTATGCCATAGGAATCTTGTCCGTTCTATGGCTAGGATTCTTCGTCAACTGGCTATCTGCAGCCTTGGCTCTGTCAGCTCAGCTGTTCTACATCTTCGTATACACGCTGCTTTTGAAGCGTAGAACCGCACAAAACATTGTTTGGGGTGGGGCAGCGGGAGCGATGCCTGTTCTAATTGGCTTCAGCTCCGTTACAGGGACAGTTACCTGGTCTGCAGCGGTCCTATTCCTCATGATTTTCCTATGGACACCGCCTCATTACTGGCCTTTATCTATCAAGTACCTTGCAGACTATAAGGCTGCCGGGGTACCAATGCTTCCAGTAGTTGCCGAAGGTAAAAAGGTAGCGAGTCATATCGTGATCTATAGCTACGCGATGGTCGCATCTACGTTTTTGCTCATTCCAGTGCACCCGATGGGCCTTATTTACACCCTCACAGCCGTAGCTGGAGGTATCTGGTTCATTGTTGAGGCTCATTTGCTGCAGCAGAAGACCAAGGCTGGGGAAGTGAAGAACCCTATGAAGCTCTTCCACTTCTCAATTACCTACTTGACTGTCTTGTTTATTGCTATCGGGGTTGACCCGCTAGTCTTTATCCCTGTTTTCTAGGACTAAACGTTCTTCAGTTCCTCTAAACGAGCTAGCGATTCATTTCTTTCTTCGTTGTGATCAACGATCTGAACCGGGTATCCGCCTTGATATCCATCAAACACTTCCCATGGCTCGTGAGCTGAAGAGCCCTCTAAGTGCCTAAGTTCTGGGATGTATTTGCGCACATAGTCGCCATTTGGGTCAAATTTCAGCCCCTGCAGAATTGGGTTGAAGATCCTGTAGTAGGGAGATGCATCAGTTCCACACCCCGCGGTCCACTGCCAACCGTGTGAGTTCGAAGCTGGATCAAAGTCACTTAGGTGCTTCTCAAAGTGTTCTGCACCTCTAGTCCATTCAATGTGCAGATCTTTTACTAAGAACGAAGCCACAATCATGCGAGTGCGGTTATGCATCCAGCCCTCAGCCAGAAGTTGCCTCATTCCAGCGTCAACCATTGGGAAACCGGTCTCGCCTTTACACCAGGCATCAAATCGCTGATCCGCCTTAGGACCTGAGTCGTATCGCAGTTGCTTGAAACGGGGCTCGTAGTAGTCATCGACTGTGTGCGGGTAGTGGTGCAAAACGTCAGCATAGAATTCTCGCCAAGCAATCTCCTTGCGGAACACCTCGTGACCTGATGAGTCGTTTAGTTCAGCAAGAAGGGTTCTTGGATGTATCTCTCCATGAGCCAGTGCATGCGATAGGTGTGATGTTCCGCTTAGATCGGCTCTATTTCGCATCTGGTCGTAACTATCAAGAGCTCTGTCTTGGAATCTCTTGAAGGTTCTCAGAGCAAATGCTTCGCCAGCAACAACCCTTACAGGGGAGTCTTTGGTCGGCTTTGGAATATCTCTACTTTGGCTAAGTTTCAACCAGTTGATGTCTTTAGGTAGTTTCTTTGGCGGGACATCTGCCAAGGTGACCCAGGACTTATAGAAAGGCGTGTAAACGCGGTAATTTGTGCCGTCAGGCTTTCTAACCGTGCCAGGACGAACAGCGTATGCAGAACCCACTAAATGCAGATAAATGCCTTTAGATTCAAGGAACTTAGCAACAATGCCTTGCTCTTCAACTCCTTTTGGATCAAAGGACTCTTGGGCGAATACTGATTTTGTCTTGACCTCATTACAGGCATCGACAAGTGCAGATGCGAATGCTTCGGTCGTTTTTGAGTCCGAAATGTGTAAGAGGTTGCCTATCTCAGAGGTCAAGGAGCTTAGAGATTCGAAAAGACTATGCTGTCTGATGCCTTCTAAGGACTCAAAATCAGCTGTATCAAACTTGTAAATAGCTGCAACTTGACCAACATCGCCTTCTTCACAGGCAAACGCAGCGTTTAGAGCTTCATTGTCTTGAAGCCTGAGGTCTCTTCTGAACCAGAAGACTGCTGTCACTTCTTAGCCTTTGAAGGGAGATTTAGTAACGCTTGGTAGGTGCTCATGCTTGCTAGTACGGAGGCTCCAAGCATGTGAACTGCAACCAAGATCTCTGGTAGTCCAGTCCATGTCTGCACAAGTCCGACTAGAGCCTGGGCGGCAATCAATCCTGTGAAAGCGATTGAGTATTTAGCTGATACAAGACCGGTAAGTCTGTATCTAAGGGCTACATGCAAAAGGGCCAAGAAGAGCAGGAAATAGGCAGGGTAGGAGTGGTAATGAGACCAGAGCAGCGAATCTAGCCCGTTTCTAGGGGTATCTGCATCTCCCGCATGTGGTCCTGAGCCTGTAAGAATCACACCAATGACGATGACTAAAGCTGCAGTTGGGATTATTAGCCTAGAAACAATAGAGATCGAGCTCTTTGGTTCTAGCTTTCGTCTTCCTCGTGCGTACCAAACCAAGAAAGTTGCTATAGCGATAAGAACCATGGAAACAAGGAAGTGAGCTCCAACGATCCATGAGTTCAGACCAGTTAGAACAGTGATTCCACCAAGAATTGCCTGGGCGATAATGCCTAACCCCAAACACAGAGACGTCCAGAATAGGCCTTGACGATGTCCCTTCTTTAGTCTCATGACAGTGATGAATGTTGCTAGTGAAATGAACAGAAGCAGGAATGTCAGGAGTCTGTTTCCGAACTCAATGACGCCGTGAATGCCTTGTTCGGGGACGTTAACTAGTGAGCCTGGTTCACACTCGGGCCAAGTTGGGCAACCAAGACCAGATCCAGTCAGACGAACTGCACCACCAGTAACGACGATAAGTATTTGGCTAACTAATGAAAGCCAGGCGTAAAGTCGAATTCGCTGAGAACCAAACAATCTATCGATCAAGACATGCTCTTTCTTATCGGTGCAAGGGTTACGCTTTAGGTAACGTTTAGATAAACTTAGAATAGTCCCGAAACAAGATAAGCGTCTGAGAAGTCAGGCCTTTTTCAGCATCAGAGTCATTTTGTTTACAAACTAGATTTCCCTTAGAAAGAGGTTGCAATGCCAGAGTCCGCCATTGAACGTCCAGAGTTAGATAGTCTCGGGATCTACGAATTTGGTTGGTCTGACACGGACGCTGCTGGTCAAAGCGCCAAACGAGGCATCAACACCGAGGTTGTCACAAACATCTCCAACCTTAAATCAGAGCCTCAGTGGATGCTAGATCTAAGACTCAAGGGATTCTCGTACTTCCAGAAGAAGCCAATGCCCACATGGGGTTCAGACCTAAGTGGAATTGATTTCGACAACATCAAGTACTTCGTGCGTTCAACTGAGAAGCAAGCTGGGTCTTGGGAAGAGCTTCCTGAGGAAATCAAGAACACCTACGAGAAGCTAGGTATTCCTGAGGCTGAACGCCAGAGACTAGTTGCCGGTGTTGCTGCTCAGTATGAGTCTGAGGTTGTTTACCACCAGATCAATGAAGAGTTGGAACGCCAAGGCGTTATCTTCATGGACACAGACACTGCTTTGAAGGAACACCCTGAGATTTTCCAGGAGTACTTCGGAACAGTCATTCCAGCAGGAGACAACAAGTTTGCTGCTCTGAATACCGCTGTTTGGTCAGGTGGATCATTCGTATACGTTCCTAAGGGCGTTCACGTAGAGATTCCTCTTCAGGCTTACTTCCGCATCAACACTGAGAACATGGGTCAGTTCGAAAGAACGCTAATCATCGCTGATGAAGGTTCATACGTTCACTACATCGAGGGATGTACTGCACCGATATATAAGAGCGACTCATTGCACTCAGCAGTAGTTGAAATCATTGTGAAGAAGAACGCTCGCGTTAGATACACAACAATTCAGAACTGGTCAAACAACGTCTACAACCTTGTAACCAAGAGAGCTGTTGCTCACGAAGGTGCAACCATGGAATGGATCGATGGAAACATCGGTTCAAAGGTCACTATGAAGTATCCAGCGGTTATCCTCGCAGGTGAACATGCCAGGGGAGAGACACTGTCTGTTGCATTCGCTGGTGAAGGTCAGCATCAAGATGCTGGAGCAAAGATGATTCACCTTGCTCCTTACACATCATCTTCAATTGTTTCAAAGTCGATTGCACGTGCTGGAGGCAGAACTTCTTACCGAGGAGAGATTCGAGTGAACCCTGGAGCTCACCACTCAGCAAACACAGTGCGCTGTGATGCTCTATTGATTGACACAATCTCAAGAAGCGACACTTACCCTGCTGTTGATGTTCGTGAAGACGATGTATCAATGGGACACGAGGCAACAGTGTCTAGAGTTAGCGACGAGCAGCTGTTCTACCTGCAATCAAGAGGATTAGCTGAAGACGAAGCTATGGCAATGATTGTTCGTGGATTCATCGAACCTATTTCTAAGGAACTTCCCATGGAATACGCGTTGGAACTAAACAAGTTGATTGAAATGCAAATGGAAGGCGCTGTCGGTTAATGTCTGATTCACAAACAACCGCTCAGCACGGACTTGCTGAGCACACTCACGGATCTTTCGTTCCTCTTCAAATCAGAAGTGATAGACCTCGTTCAAAGTCAGTCTCTGATTTTGAGGATGTATCTCCACTTCAAGACCTTTGGCGTTATCTGCAACCAGACCAACTAAAAGGTTTAGATGCAGATGTGCTCGGCGAATATGAATCTGAAGTTGTTTTCACTTCGAGTGAAGATGTAAAGATTTCTTGGATTGAAAGCACTGACGCAAGAGTTGGCTCAATCGGAATCCCCGAAGACAGAGTCGCCGCGGCTGCTTACACAAACGCAAGCAAAACTCTTCTAGTCGAAATTGAAGCAAACGCAGAAGTAGCTGACCCTGTTGTAGTCCAAATCAACGGGACTGGTGTAAACCCATCCGCACTTCACATCTTTGTAGTAGCAAAGAAGTTCAGTACTGCAACTTTGGTGTTCGAGCACAACGGACTCGGAGTTCTCGCTGAGATCATTGAAGTAGACGTACACGACGAGGCAAAGCTCAATCTTGTATCAGTTCAAAACTGGGACGAAGGTTCTGCTCACGTATCTGCGCACTTCTCAAAGCTTGCAAGAAACTCCTACCTAAAGCATTCAGTGGCTTCATTCGGTGGGGACTTGGTGAGAATTACTCCAGTTACAACTTTCACCGGCCCAGGTGCTGAGGTTGAGATGAATGGTGTTTACTTCGCTGATGCAGGTCAACACATTGAGAACAGACCGTTCGTTGATCACGCAGCACCAAACTGTAAGTCAAGAGTCACTTACAAAGGTGCACTGCAAGGAAACAAAGCTCACACAGTTTGGATTGGCGATGTTCTGATTCGTGTAGTTGCTGAAGGCACTGACACATATGAACTGAACAGAAACCTCTTGTTGACTGACGGAGCAAGAGCCGATTCAGTTCCTAACCTCGAAATTGAAACAGGGGAGATTGAAGGGGCTGGACACGCGAGTGCGTCTGGTCGTTTCGATGATGAGCAGTTGTTCTATTTACAAGCTAGAGGAATCTCTGAAGACGAGGCTAGACGCCTGGTTGTTCTTGGTTTCCTAGTAGACATTCTGCAGCGAACAAAGATTGATGAACTTGTTGAGCGACTTACAAAAGTCTTGGAAGAGAAATTAGGGAGCAAATAATGGCGATTAGAATCTGTGGCGTTGACGACATCAAGGCAGGTCGTGCACTTCGCGTGAAGATTGGCGATCACCCAATCGCAATCATCAAGAGCCCTAATGGTGAATTTTACGCTCTCGATGACAAGTGCTCTCACGGTGAAATCTCATTGAGTGAAGGTTTCGTTGATAACGAGACAATCGAATGCTGGGCACATGGTGCAAAGTTCTCACTCGAATCAGGTGCACCGCTAACTCTTCCAGCTTTTGAACCAGTTGGAGTTTATGAAGTAATCGTCGAGAACGGCGAAGTTTTTATCGAATACGAACAGGCTTAGGTCAAAAGGAAAATCATGGCAACTTTAGAAGTAAAGAACTTACACGTAACTGTTGAAACAGATCAGGGCACCAAGGAAATCCTTAAAGGTGTTGACTTGACCATCAAGAGCGGCGAGATTCACGCTGTGATGGGACCTAACGGTTCTGGCAAATCAACACTTGCTTACTCAATTGCAGGACACCCAAAGTACACAGTTACCGAAGGCGAAATTCTTCTTGATGGTGAGAACGTTCTTGAGATGAGCGTTGACGAGAGAGCCAAGGCCGGTCTATTCCTCGCAATGCAGTACCCAGTTGAGATTCCTGGTGTTTCTGTTTCTAACTTCCTTAGAACTGCAAAGACCGCCGTAACTGGCGAAGCTCCTGCTCTAAGAACTTGGATCAAGGATGTTCGCGAAGCAATGTCAGATCTAAAGATTGACTCAACGTTCTCTGAGCGCAATGTCAATGAAGGATTCTCTGGTGGAGAGAAGAAGCGTCACGAGATTCTTCAGCTAGAACTTTTGAAGCCTAGATTCGCAATCCTCGATGAGACAGACTCTGGTCTTGACGTTGATGCGCTGAAGATTGTTTCTGAAGGTGTGAACAGAGCACACAAGGCCAATGACCTTGGTGTTTTGATGATCACTCACTACACAAGAATCTTGAAGTACATCAAGCCTGACTTTGTTCACGTTTTCGTTGACGGCAAGGTAGCAGAGCAAGGTGGAGCTGAACTTGCTGACCAGCTTGAGGCTGAAGGTTACGACCGCTACGTGAAGGCCTAAACCTTGACCGAGCTAGATCTAACTCCTGAAAAGTACGACCAAGTACTTGAGGCAATCAAGGAAGTCATTGACCCTGAAATTGGTGTCAACATCGTCGACCTTGGGCTGATCTATGACCTCAAGAAGTCTGAGGATGATGCTTTGCTCATTCACATGACTCTTACTTCAGCAGGTTGCCCTCTAACTGACGTCATTGAAGAACAAATGGGTATGGCTCTAGACGGTGTTGTTGAGGCTTTCAGAATTAACTGGGTCTGGATGCCACCATGGGGGCCAGAACTAATTACTGATGACGGTAAAGAACAAATGCGCGCGATTGGCTTCGCGATCTAACTACTTCTTTGTAGCCTTTACTAATGCCCAGGCTGATGGAAGCAAAGCTCCGGCAGCGATTGCCTTGACTGCATCCCAGATGAAGTATGGGGACATCGCAACAGTTGCTGCGATCAAATCTGATGAGAATGCGATCATTGCTAACACTGGAATACCAACTGCGTAAATAACTAGTGAACCCACAACGTAACTAGCTACCATCTTGAGGAAGTTAGAGCTCCACTTGAGCTCTGCCATGCGGCCGATTACCGCTGCTGCGAAAATGAAACCAAGGATGAATCCTCCAGTTGCACCCAGAATGACTTCAAAGCCGCTCTTACCTTGTGCGAATACTGGAACTCCAATTACGCCAACAATCGCGTATGCAGCCATTGTGATGGCTCCACGGCTTGCTCCATAGGTTGCACCGATTAGTAGCACAGCAAGAGTTTGCAATGTGAAAGGCACTGGAAGTGCAGGAATAGAAACCTGTGCTGATAGCGCTGTGATTACAACACCTACTGCCACTAGAACGATGTCTGAGACGCGTGAACGTGAGATTACGTTGTCGATAAGGGGAAGGTTTCTGGTTTGTGCAATGCTCACTTGGAGGCCTTTCATGCTGATAACTTTTCTTACATTGTAGGCTAGTACACGAAACCAAGTTTGGTTTCTTCAAACCCACCACCAATTGGAGTTCCGTCATGATCAACGTGCGTGAACTTGAAATAACTATTGGTGCGCGTGTTCTGATGTCCGGCGTGAATTTTCAAGTATCCAAAGGTGACAAAGTTGGGCTTGTTGGGCGTAACGGTGCTGGCAAGACCACACTCACCAAAGTTATCGCCGGTGACTTCCAACCCAGCAACGGCTCTGTAGAGCGTATTGGTGAGATTGGTTATCTACCGCAAGATCCTAGAACTGGAGATCTGGAAGAACTAGCCAGTGACAGGATTCTGAACGCCAGAGGCTTGGGCACAATACTCAAGAAGCTAGAGGCTACGCGCGAAGAAATGGGTTCTGTAGACGAAGCTGTCTATGACAAGGCCATGGAGCGTTACGAGAGACTAGAAAATGAGTTCCAGGCAAATGGCGGCTATGCCGCTGAGGCAGAGGCAGCGGCAATTGCTAGCAACTTAGGGCTGAAGCCAAACGTTCTCTCTCAACCTATTGGCACTCTCTCTGGAGGGCAACGAAGACGTATTGAGCTAGCTCGTATCCTCTTTTCAGATGCAACCACAATGATCTTGGATGAGCCAACAAACCACTTAGATGCCGACAGCATCACATGGTTGAGAGATTTCCTAAAGAGTTATCAAGGTGGGTTGATTGTCATCAGCCACGACATCGACATTGTTGAAGAGACAGTGAACAGAGTGTTCTACCTTGACGCTAATCGTGGCGTTATCGACATCTACAACATGGGCTGGCGAGCGTATTTGAAGCAACGAGAGGCAGACGAGGAGCGTCGCAAGCGTGATCGAGCCATCGCTGAGAAGAAAGCTTCCGTACTCCAACTTCAAGCTGCCAAGTTTGGTGCTAAAGCTTCAAAGGCAACAGCTGCTCACCAAATGAACAAGCGTGCCGAAAAGCTACTGAGTTCCCTTGATGATGTGAGAGAAAAAGATCGAGTCGCAAACATTCGATTCCCAGAACCTCAGGCATGTGGCAAGACTCCGCTATTCGGACACAACCTAAGCAAGAGCTACGGCTCATTGGAAATCTTTACTGCAGTAGACCTAGCAATCGATAGAGGTTCCCGTGTTGTCATCATTGGGCTCAACGGTGCAGGAAAGACGACGCTTCTAAGAATTCTCGGTGCCGTCGAAGAACCTGACACTGGCAAAATTGACGCAGGTCACGGCC
>JBDLVB010000016.1:0-9953 GCA_039805005.1 Actinomycetota bacterium | reverse complement strand
TCGTATTCAACAGTCTCACCATCTTTCATAACCAAGATGTCATCTGCCATGTCAGCAACAACACCCATGTCGTGAGTGATAAGAAGAATTCCTGAGTTCAACTTGTGACGAAGATCCCTCATCAAGTCGAGGATTTCAGCCTGAACTGTAACGTCAAGAGCTGTTGTTGGCTCATCAGCAATAAGAAGTGCTGGGTCACAGGCAAGTGCAATGGCAATCATTGCTCTCTGCTTTTGACCACCTGATAGCTGGTGAGGGTACTTAGAGAAAGAAGCCTCTGGGTTAGGAATATCAACCATCTGAATAAGTTCAACAGCGCGGTCTTTCGCTGCCTTCTGGCTGATGGTGAAGTGGTTTCTAAGGGTTTCAACGATCTGGAAACCAATAGTGTAAACAGGGTTCAAAGCAGTCATTGGCTCTTGGAAGATGTAAGCAACTTCCTTACCACGGTACTTTCTAACCAGGGCAGGGCTCGCACTGAGCATGTCAACGCCCTGGACCTCAACGGTACCTGAGGTTCTAGCGTTAGATGCAAGCAATCCCATCAAACCCATTGAGCTTGAAGACTTACCTGATCCAGACTCACCCACGATAGCTAGGGTCTTACCAGGTAGGACCTCGTAGTTCATGTCGATAGCTGCTGGGTACCAAACACCATCAACCCAGAAGTCGACGTTGTAGTTAGATACCTTAAGTACTGGCTTGCTCATTAGTTATTTCCTATTCCATCGAATGAATTAAATGCGATGATTGAGTCATGAAACAGAATCAAGTTTTTCGCCCCAAGGGTAACCTGGGCTGGGCTGGCGTTGCTTTCTTTTTGAACACTTTGTTCTTGGTTCAAGCTCTTCTCTATCCAAGCGAAGGAAGCATTCTCCTTCTTGACCTGACAGCATCCGCAACCGTTGCTTTCGTTGTCTACATCTTCTGGATTAGACCCAAGCTCGTTCTCAAAGAAACCAGCATGGTTGTTGTCAACCCCATCAAAAAGGTTGAAATCAACTACAGTGACATCACTTCCTTGGATACCAAGTGGGCTCTGCTTGTTCACCATTCCGACACTAAGACCCGCGTTTGGGTTGCTCCCGCTAACGGAAGACAGCGCTGGGTCAGCGATAGCGTGCAGCGTTGGAGCGTTGGCAAATTCCTCCAGAAGGAGAAGACCGATAGTGATTTCACTTCGATCAGCCAAAGCACAAGCAGCGACAGCGGTCTCGCTTACCAGCTCATTAGTGAAAGAATCAAAGGAATTCATTAAGCCTTAACCTTCATGGTTGATGACCTAATTCTGTCCTTCAAGCTAATTCTCTTCTTCTGACGTGGGTCGAACGCGTCTCTCAAACCATCTCCGATGAAGTTCACGAACAACGCGATTGAGATGATGAATAGACCTGGCCACCAGAACAAGAACGGTGCCACGCTAAAGGTGTCCTGATACTTGCTGATCAATAGACCAAGTGAAACATCCGGTGCTCTAACACCAAAGCCAAGGAAGCTCAGAGCAGACTCAATCAAGATAGCTCCGGACATCAAAAGCGTTCCAGCAACGATGATGATACCCATTGCGTTTGGCAAGATGTGCTTGAAGATAATTCTCTTGTTGCTTGCTCCAGCCACTCTCGCGGCGTCAACGAATTCACGCTCTCGAAGTGTTAGGAAGTCTGTTCTTACGAAACGGGCAAGACCCATCCAGGCGAATAGACCCAACATGATGGCCAAAGGAATAACACCGAGGTTACCGAACTGGAAACCAATCACAGCTCCAATGATCAGAGTTGGTGTTACCAAGAACATGTCTGTTACACGCATCAAGATTGAGTCAACAATTCCACCGTAGAAACCAGCGATTGCTCCAACAACAGTTCCAATGATTAGACCCATGAAACCTACGATGAACATAACCATGATGGACTGCTCAGCACCACGTGTAACAAGTGCTAGGTAGTCAGTACCAATGTTGTCCATACCTAGAGGGTGGGCACCAAAGCCCATTCCATCGCCATCAACGAACTCAGGTAGAACGTCTAGAGTTGGACATCCAGGAATACCGTTGTCACAAATGCTTTCAATAGCACCTTCTGGATCGATGTCTTCAATGCTGTATGGCCACCAACCCTTGATTGTGATCGGGTTATCAGATGTACCAAGGTGAATACCAGAAGCTGAGAAGCTAAACAGGATCACAAACATAAGTCCAAAGACAGAAATCATCGCAGCCTTGTGGCGGACGAAACGTCTAAAGATGATTTGACCTTGGCTTAGACCTGCAGTCTCTTTGAGCTCAATCTCGTTTTCGCTCTTCTCGCTTAGCTGCGAGCTCTTCTTTTCTACGTCAGACATCTTTATCTACTTTCTGATTCGAATACGAGGGTCAACAACTCCATACAGGAGGTCGGCGACCAGGTTGGCAACAACAGTTAGAACTGCTCCGATGATGAATACACCCATGAGCAAGTTGAGGTCATAGGTACCGAGTGCTTGGTTGAACAATGAACCCATACCCTTCCACTGGAAGATGCTCTCGGTAATAATTGCTCCACCAATAACACCGGCGAAGTCGTTCACCAGAATTGTGGTTAGAGGCAACATCGCGTTTCTCATTGCGTGGCGGGTAATAACAGTTCTTTCTGTTAGACCCTTCGCTCTTGCAGTTCTGATGTAGTCCATGTTTAGAACTTCAAGCAAGCTTCCTCTGGAGAATCGAACGTAACCTGCGAATGAAACAAGAGTCAAAGCAACGGTTGGAAGAATCAAGTGCATAACAGCATCGAGACCAGAGATCCAGAAGCTTTCCATCTGCTCTGTGCTGAGGTTTGGGTTTGCCTGGTCAATTGTAGAAACCGGACGACCGTTGATCGCGTCTGAGTACATGTAGCCGTTGAATTCCTGCATGCTTCGGTCAATCATCAAAACGAAAGTTCCAACGAATGCTGTAAGCACACCAGTACGAGTGTTAGTTCTTCTTTCCTCAGGATCAGCGAAGTATCCGACGATTGCAGAGGTTGCAATTGTGATGCTGAAAACGAGGAACACACTTCCAATACCTGACTCTGGGCCAAGTAGAAGTTGTAGAGGGTAGTAACCGACTGTTACAACAGAAGCTGCAATAAGACCGGTCCTCAAAGATGCCTTGTTGTCTAGTCCAGTTGCTAGTTGCACCGTCACAACCGCTGCTACGAAGGACAGGGCACCTACACCGATGATTCCTAGACCTGGGTCTGTGAACCAGCTTGTGTTACCCATGTAGAACACGAGTGCTCCTGCAAAAAGAGATACTCCAGCAAAAGTCGTCAGGAAACGCTTGCGAGTTCCTCCAATGATTCCCGCCATTACGAATCCGACAATCAAACCGACAATTACAACCACCTCGAAAGGTATTTGCGGATTGACGAGGAAGTCGTTGAACTGGATTGCCATGTATTCCTTTAGAAGTACGGCTACCCAGAAAATTGGAAGAGAGAAAAGAAGGAATGAAATAAAAGTCATTGTGTAGTCAAAGCGGCTGTACTGACGAATAGCAGTGATCATACCGATGGTGATACCCAAGAGAATTGCCAAGATAGTTGAGGCAATAACAAGTCTGAATGTGATTGGAATCGCAGCTGCGATTGAATCGATTACCAAGAAGTTGTCGCGGGTTTGACCTAGGTCAAGCTGACCCCATAGACCTGCGATGATTCCTCGCAGCCAAAGAAAGTAACGCACTGGAGGTGGGACGTCTAGATTCAATTCACGAATCAAACGATCCATCTGCTGCTGCTTGTTCTTCTCGGTGCTCTCAGCAAACACTTCAAGCGGGTTAGATGAAATCGCTTGCAAGTTGTAGACCATGAAGCTAGCTCCGAAAACGATCAAAAGCATCATGCCTAGTCGTCTTGAAATGTATGCAATCACAAGAGTCCTTTCCAGTGACCTAAGTCAAATTTGAAACAAAGTTTGAAGCAGTGACGAACAGGAAACTGTGAAGTTCGTCCTCCACACCTAAAAAGTGGGAGCACCCAAATTGGATGCTCCCACAATTTTATAGGTTTTCAAGAACTATGGCTTGAAGTTCCACTCCCAGTAGTTCCATACTAGGTTCTGACCTAGTGGAGCTGGCTTGAAGTTCTTCAGTGCCTTGTTCGATGCTGCTGTAGTTAGGTTCTGGTACAGCGGGAAACCGTACGCGTTTGCAACAGAGATCTTCTCAATTGCGATACGTGCAGCAGTAACCTGTGCTGGAGACAGAATCTGGCTCTCTAGCTTGGCAACGTTCTGGTCGATTGAAGCGCTGTTCCAACCATAGGCGTTGTTTCCACCGTCTGACTTGTAGATAGCAGTACCGTTTGCCTGGCTAACAGAAGTTAGACCGTAACCGAACATCGCTGCGTCGTAGTCAACGCTGTCGATTTCGTTGAACAAGTCGGTGCTACCAGTTGTGTCAACGTCGAAACCAGCCTTCGCAGCTTCAGCCTTGATTAGAGCTGCAAGTGAGACTCTAAGACCTGAAGTTGAAGCGAATAGAAGCTTGACGTTTACCTTTGCGTCAGTTGCAGATGCAGTTGGGTAGTACTTCTTTACCAATGCAAGTGCTAGAGCAGTACGGTCAGCCTGAGTTCCAGCTGTGTACTTAGCCATACCAGTTGCCTTAGTGATGTTGTTGTACTCAGTTGTTCCCTGGAACGCGAAGTGTGTGTCCATAGGCTTGATCGCAGCACCGGTTGGGTCTAGTGGCTGGATGAAGTTAGCAATCATCTGTGTACGAGGTACTACGTATAGGAATGCTGTACGTAGATCCTTAGCCTTCTGGCTGTTACCGAAGAATGGACCACGGTATGGGTCTTCTCCACCAAATGGCTCACCAACACGAAGGTTGAAGTGTGAGTAACCAGCACCCTTCTTGGTTAGAACAGAGATGTTTGCACCCTGTGCCTTTAGAGCAGCGTTACCAGCAATTGTTGGGTTTGTGTTGTAGTAAAGGTCTACTTCACCGTTACGCAACGCCTGAACAGCTGATGTGTCGTTCTCAATTACCTTGATGATTACCTTGGTAACTGGGTATGAAGTTGCCATTGCTGGACCTGACTTGTACTTGGTGTTTCTAACCAAAGTAACAGATGAGTCTGCAACTGCTGACTGGATGATGAATCCACCGTTGCTGATCAAAAGCAGCTTGTTGGTAGAAGCGTTTACAGTCTTGATGTTGTAGCTCTCAGTCCAAACCTTACCCATTGCAAGCAAGTGAGCCTTGGTCTTCTTCTGGAAAGCGCTTGTGAACTTAGCCTTTGCAGCAGCGTTTACAGCAGCTGACTGTAGGCCAACCTTCTTGTCAGCTAGCAATGACAGAGCGTGTACTGGTGACACACCTGGTGCTAGTAGCTGCCAGTCTGGAAGAGGCTTCTTGAATCTAACTTCAAGAGATAGCTTGTCCTTGCTAACAGTTGGTAGACCAACTACGTTTTCTGCATAGGTACCGCTGTAACCAACGCTGTCGAATGCAGCAGTAGTGGTTGAAGGGTCGCCCAAACCAGCAGCCTTTGAGTAGTCGTTAGCTGAAACGATGTGGCTTAGCAACATGTCGTCTGCAGTAATCGGAGTACCGTCTGACCAGGTCTGGCCCTTAACAAGTGTGTAAGTGATACGGAAGTCTGAAGCAGAGTTCTTTGTGATCTTCATGCTTCCAAGCTTTGTGTTGTACTTAAGGACAGTTTGGTTGTCGTAGTAAAGGAAACCAGAACCGGTCAAGTAACCAAGCTGTGAGTTGTAAGTGGTGTTACCATCACTTGTGCCTGAGTTCAAAGATGTGATCTCAGCTGGTGAGTGAATGATAAGTGTTGACTTAGTTGCAGCCGTTGCTGGAGCCACAAGAGCAGGTGCTCCTGTAAGAACCAAGGAACCAACTGCAGCTAGCGCTATCGCGCGAGCGATACGTTTTGCATTCATGTGTTTCTCCTTATATGGGTTACCTAGGCCGTATACAAATACGGCAGAGATAACATCTGTGTTGTTAAGAATAGATTAACTTTCAGCAAAAACCATAGGCTTTTCAGAAAATTACCCTTTGTGACGAAGTCGTTACATTTGATGCCTTTGCGAGAATTCTCCCTAATTACTTGGGCTGCAGCCATGTAGGGACAAGTTAAAGCAATGAATTACCAAGCGTCCCCCGAATATTGACCGATACCTTGGCATGGTTGAAACTCTGTCTCAAATTTCCTGTTAGCCTAAACAGGTTCTTATACGAAACTTTTCAGGGAAAGCCGGTGTAAACCCGGCACTGACCCGCAACCGTAAATGCCTTGGCATGAGTCGGAATGCCTGATTAGACAGTCGAGGACTCCAATTATAAAAACCGTCGTGGTCTGCGGGTGGAGTCGGGTGTTCTTATACCCGCCAAAACGCTGGATCGCACACACCGAAAGGGTTGCGATGTCAACTAATACAAGGGAAGTGCGCCGTTTCGCACTATTTATATCAGCAATAACAGCAATATCACTAGCAATATCAGGCTGCTCAAGCCAACCAGCTCAAGTAATCGATCAGCAGCCAAAAACTAGCCAATTTGTCCTAGATTCCTTCCAGGATGGCCAGTTTTTGACCCCTTTTGAGGCTGGAAAGGCTGAAATTGGGCTAACTCTAGAGGCTTTGACAAATTTGAGCCTTCTTGGTTACACCAAGGAACAGCTCGATGCATCAATAGACTGGGCTACTTCAAACACTGCTCTGCTAACCTCACCAGGCCTGAAGGCTACCTATGTATTCACTGCTTACGCAGCTGGATTCGGTGATCACCCAACAGTCCCTTCAGTTCTATACGACTTGAAGGCCGCTATTGATTCAGAAGGATATGTTGCGGACACTAACAATTTCGCCTATTCATGGATTGTTTTAGCCCTGATTGCAAGCGAAAACAACGAATTAGCCAGCAAAGTCGCGGTTCAGCTAGCAAACAACGCTGAATCAACCGGTGGCTACAAATACACCAAGGGTGACGATCAGAGTGCAGAAGCTGCAGATGTAACCTCATTCGCAGTTATGGCTATCAAGGCAACAGAAGGTTTCGGCTCAGAGTCAGCTGAATCAACTAAGAGCCTTGCTAACGAGAAGTCTCTTACTTGGCTAAAGGACAACCTTGTTGAGGGTACACACTACGTTGCTTATGACGCTCTTTATCTAGCAGGTACTTCATACGGAGCAATGGCTCTAATTGCATCAGATGAAGACGCAACAAAGTCAGTTGAGTGGTTAGCTTCTAAGATCAATGAAACCGACTTTGGTATCCCATCTGCATACAGCGAAGGTGCGAGCGATGTATTCACATCTGTCCAGGCATTGCTTCCACTTTCAAGTCTGACCTTCATTGATGTTGTGAACAAGATCAACAATGAACGCAACAAGGAAAACAGCTAAATCCAATGAGATCAATCGTTCGACTTAGCCTCATTGGTTTAGTGCTGCTGGTAGCCGTTGGGTATGCCATCAACCTAAACCAAGGTAAAGCTATCGATGAGAACATCCCTGCTTCTGTTGAAGCAGGGATGTGTCTCGATGCTGGCACAAGCTTGGTCGTTGATTTTGGTTCAGGCAGCACGCTGCCAACACAAGTCAAGTGTGTTCAAAACTTTGAAGGTTACTCTTGGGACCTATTTGAAGCTGCTGGTCTTGAAGTCAGTGGCACAGATAAATACCCAGTCGGATTTGTATGCCGCATTGAAGGCTTTCCTTCAGATTCTGAAGAACCATGCACCGAAACCCCTGGCACAAAAAATGGTAGCTGGGCTTATTTTCTAGGCGATGAAAATAATGAATGGCAATACAGCCCGATCGGTGCATCAACACACAAAGTAAAGTGTGGGGCTAGCGAAGGTTGGCGTTTTCTTTTGCCGGGTGAATCCATCCAGACTCCCCCGCGAATTAGTTTGAATAGTTATGCCTGCAATAACTAGAGCAGCTCACTTACTCTCTGCAAGTAAAACTAATCCACTGACTTGGTGGCTAGCAGGGCTAAGCCTTGCTGTGATGGCATCACTTTCAAACAACGTATTCGTCTTGATTGGAATTTGTGTTGCATCACTTGTCACAATCAAACTATGCAGAGATGATTCGCCTTGGGCCCAATCAATTTCTTTCTACATAAAACTTGCAGCAATTGTTGTTGCCCTGAGAGTTATCTTTCGAATCATTTTCAATCTAGGTTCATCAACTAAAGATGCTTTCCTCCTGCTACCTTCAATCGACATCGACTTTGGTTTCGGTAATGCTCTAAAACTCTTCGGTCCGATTTCCCAAGAAGCCTTCACATTTGCCCTTCTGGATGGCTTCAGATTGGCAGCTATTATCTTGGCTGTTGGTATGGCAAACTCCCTTGCTAATCCAAGGAAGTTGTTGAAATCAACACCAGGTGCTCTCTACGAAATTGCCACTGCTATTTCTATTGCTATCAACCTTGCACCTCAATTGATTGCCAGTTTAGGAAGAGTTAGAAGAGCCCGGTCACTTCGTGGTCAATCCAAAGGCATCAAGGCTGTAACCGGCATTGTTATTCCAGTTCTAGAAGACACCATTGATCAATCCATGGGATTAGCAGCCAGCATGTCTGCAAGAGGATTTGGTCGTAAGGGAAATAGATCTAACACCCAAGTAATTGGAGCAAGACTCTTGGCTTTCCTAGCTATCTGCCTCATCGTTACTGGATCAGCTCTGCTGTTGTTCTCTCCTGAACAACAAACTCTTGAACTAGTAATCCTGTTTGTTGGATTGGTGGCAGCTGGGTTCTCTGTAAAACTTTCATCCGCCAGAGCAACAATCACAAGATATAGAAAAGAACCGTGGCGTTTAGGAGACGTCATAATTCTTGCAATCTCATTTGTCTTAGTTGTCTTAGCCTTTGGTGGTGTATTCGCCAAATGATTCAACTAAAGGACTTGAGCTTCAGCTATCTAAAATCAGATGGCTCAAAAGTTTCTGAAACCCCCCAACTCAATAACGTCAATCTGAGTATCAACGCAGGTGAATTCGTTTTAGTTTGTGGACCCACTGGATCCGGGAAATCAACTTTCCTAAAAGCACTCAATGGTCTTGCACCAAGCTTCACCGGAGGTGTCATCGAAGGTGAACTCATCATTGATGGGGTGAACCTAATCGGTCTGGAACCACATGAGTTTGCATGCAAGGTTGGCTATGTCAACCAACAACCAGAAAATGCATTCGTTGGCGACACTGTTATCGATGAAATTGTTTACTGTGCAGAGCAACTAGGTCTTCCAATATCAGAAATCAAATCCTCCGTTGAAAAGATTTCTGCTCTTCTTGAAATATCGGATCTTCTTGAGCGTCCACTTGCAACTCTCTCGGGTGGTCAGCAGCAACGTGTTGCAATTGCATCAGCACTTGTTGCGGGTCAGAAGATATTGCTCTTGGATGAACCGACTTCAGCACTTGATCTTCAAGGTGCATCAGAAGTACTTAGAGTCTTGCAAAGACTTAGTTCAGAAGAAGGTGTAACTGTTCTACTTGCAGAGCACCGCATCTCTCGAGTGATAGCTGCTGTTGATTCTGTCTTGGTTGTCCACGGTGATGGCAGTGTCACTAAAGGACCAACTGAAACACAGTTCAACGACTCAAGATTTGCTCCACCCATTATTGAGCTTGGCCTAAAGCTTGGATGGAAACCACTTCCTGTTTCAACTAGCTCAGCTAGTAAGAAGTGGACTGAGACAAAGCCTCACTTCATTGCTAAGAACCCTTTTGCTCCGTCCGAAGATGTCCTTAGAGTTCAGAATCTAGAAGTTAACTTCGGTTCTGTAGAAGCTCTTCAATCAACTTCATTTACTTTGCAGGGCAATCAGATAACTGCACTGATGGGTGAGAACGGCTCAGGTAAGACAACTCTTTGTTGGGCTATCCAGGGTTCTGGAACTAGGGCCAAGGGAAGTGTAATTACCTCTAAGGGTGAAACTGCAGAGCTTTCATCT
>JBDLVB010000015.1:0-10072 GCA_039805005.1 Actinomycetota bacterium | reverse complement strand
CCGAAGGAAATCCCATATAGGCCAGTGGCAATACCTACTCCTATAGATATAGATGAGACAGATGAGGGCTTAGTCATTTCATCCATCCATTTCAGTAGCTAAGAGGCTTAGTTGAGTCTCAATAGAACTAGGGTAGCGGGCATCTCTGATTTAGAGGACTAGGCGTTTCCCGCCTATGTAGAACGTAGCCTCGAGCACCCCAACAAGGAGTAAACATAAGGGGAATACATGCCTTAGGTTCCCGTTAGGGTGTCATTTTTAGGCATTAATCGCTTAGGCTAGTTCTTGGAAGACGTACCAAACGGTACCCCCAAAAAATATAGGACCCCATGAAAATTTATCGACTTTTGTCTGCCCTGCTCGCTCCGATCTTTGTGTTGGGAGCTCTCGTAGGAATCTCCTCTCCAGCTGCCGCTGCTACAAGCGATGCCACTCTAGTTAGCTTGCAAGTTAATGGAGCCAATAGAGAGATAACAAACATTCAGCCGGACTTCGCACCAGACAAAACCTGGTACACAGTTGCGTCTAGCAGGTCTGCGATTGATTTTTATGCAGAAGCAGTCGATCCCAACGCCACCATTACTTTTAAGCGCAACTCCCTAAGCGAGCCGGGCGTTAGTGGGCAGTGGACAACACTTTCTGATTTTGAAGTAGCTGTGACAGAAGTTGTTGTTGAAGTTGTTGCATCTGACCTAATTACCAAAAAGGAATATCGCGTCTTCGTTCAACGTGGCGTACTGATGCAGCCAAAGATTATTTCCATCAGTGACACCACACTTTCTAACCTGGGTGGAGACAGATTCACTGTTGAAGTTCAGAACGCGTTCCCTGAGTCTTACAGCAACAACATAAATTGCTACACAAACTTTGACCTTACTCGCCCTGATGGTAAGAGATCGGGTATCAATTATCAATTCCAGGACGTAGATGGCAATGAAAGAATCGATGTTGACAACAACGGAGTTACAACATGGAAACTAGAAACTTACAACTGGGAAGATGACTACGTTGGTCCAGTCGGAATCAAAGTAACTTCAATTTGTGGCATTAGCTCACAGGCTAATTACTGGGATGAAATGAACTCTTCATCAGAGTTTAAGAATGCCGCAACTTTATTTAGACCAGTATTCGAATCTCTTGTAATCGACAAGAACAGCGCAACACCAAGAGGTATCTTCTCAATTACCGGTCAGTACATCAACTCAAGAACAGATATTGAGTTCATGCTGTATGACCCAGCAAAGCCAGAAACACGTTTGATCGGTGACACAACTGGTTGGTATAAAGATGACACAACAGCAACTATGCAGTTCAACAGATTGCCCGAAGAACTAGACGGCGATTATGTGGTCAACGAAGACTGGAAAAAGCCAGGTAAGCGCACTCTCATCATTTTGAACTGTGCCTACGAAGATGTAAAGAACTGTTGGGACGATGACACAGAGGAACTAAAGACCCCAGCTCAGTTAGCAGCTCTAGGCGTTGTTATGCACACCGCCCAGGTTGACTACACTCCTCCAGTTCCATCATCTGTTTCAATTAGCCCAAACAAGGGTGCTCTTAAGGGTGGAAATAGATTCGTCATCAAGGGCTTCAACATCATGAACCGCAAGAATTGGGAAGCTCCTGTAGTTAAGATCGGCGGCAAGGTTGCTTCCAACATGCAGTGGGGTCAATGGGATCAGGACAATCCTCGTGAACAAGATATCTTTGAAGGAATTATTCCAGTAGGTGTAGAAGCTGGTTCAGTACCTATCACCATTACTAATGAGTGGGGTGAATTCCCGGTAACCGCCAAGTACACATACAGCGGAACTCCTGTAATTACCTCTATTGCTCCTTCAACAGTTTCTAATGCAGGTGGAGCACTAGTCACACTTACAGGAACTGGCTTTGGAACAATCGGAACTCCAAGCGTTACCATCGATGGAATCAAGAGCCCATGCGTTACTCGCGTTAGTGACACAAAAGTTGTGGCAATGATTCCAGTAGGCGCAAGCGCTGGTTCAGTTGATGTCAACATCATTTCAGGAGCAGGTGGAGGATCAGCACAATCTCCAGGCACTGTAACTCTTGTTGCAAGCACAACTTTGCCTACTGCAACTAAATTCACTCCAACATCAGTTTCACTAGGTGGCGGCGACGAAATTGTTATCACTGGCACCAACTTTGGTGCTGCAGGAACAGTCGGTGTAACCGTTGGCGGTAACTGCGCGAGAGTAATCACATCAACAGCGACAAGCATCACTATTGAATCTCCTTCTGGTGATGCTGCAGGTGCTGCCGATGTAGTAATCGGTGCAACCACAGGAACTGTAACCAAGGTTGGTGCAGTTACTTTTGTACCTACCGATGGTGTCGCATCAGTTACTCCAAACACCATTTTCACGACTGCAACCACAGCTCAGGCACGAGTACAGATAGTCGGTTACGGTTTCGGTGCTTCTGGAACAATAAAGATTGGATCAGCCGCGGCTGTTGCTTACACAAGTACAGACTCAGGAACAAAGATTTCTAACATTCTGATTCCTACTTCTGCTGCAGGTAACGTAGCAATTCAAATCACACCATCAGGAAAGACAGAGCCTTACTACACATCTGTTTCTGTAAAGAGTCCAACAGTCACCTACCTTGGCCCAAACCCAAGACAGTCAAGCTACGAGATGGGTACTGGACTAACTTGGAACTCTCAGGGTTATAAGGTTTCCGGTACTACTGTCGGTGGCACTTCAATTCGAATTGAAGGCTCTGGATTCGGTACAGCTGGAACAATTAAGTTCGACAACACAGTTGTCACTCCATCTTCATGGACAAACACAGAAATCATCTTGACAAGCCCAGCTCTAGCATCTGGAAACTACGATCTCCAGATCGTTCCTGCTACTGGCCCAGCTCTGCCTAAATTGACTGACTGGTTCTATGTTTCAGGAACTCAGTTCACTCAGGTAATTATTAGTCAGGTAAACGCACTGGTTGATAACGGCAGAACCAACGAGCCATACTCATTCGATCCTTACCAGGACATCAGTGACGTTTTCGTAGTTACTGGTTCAGGGTTTACTGGAACTGATAACGGAGTTAGCACCAAAGTTGCCATGAGACCTTACGAGTGGGCTGACGGTAATGAGACTGTTGATGTTACCCCTTACGACATAACTCCAACTTCGTTTAAGTTCAGAGCGTCTCGAGCATTCACGCCAATCAAATGGCTTGGCTTGAAAGTGACTACCAACCTAGACAGCGGTTGGCAGGATCAATCTGTTCTATATGTTGGAAACCCACCACCAGGAGTTTCTTTCGGCCCGGACAGAGGACTTTGTCTGAAGGATGCTGTCGCTACTTACACCCCAGGAAGCTTCACACTGACTGGATCAGATGTATTTGGTGCAAGTGGAACAATCACTATCGAAGGTGAAACTGTTCCTCAAGCTGGAATCACTTGGAGTTCTTCAGAAGTTCGAGTTGACTTCGCAAACTTCCCAACCAACTTGGCAAACCCTTGGGGAACAAAGTCTGTTCTATTCACTCCAGATGACAGAACCTTGCTTCCTTACAGATTCGACTTCAACTGTGCGGTTGCAACAACTGCTACCACCAAGTTGAATTCATCTACTGATGATCTAACTGTTGCAGCGGGAACTGCTTACACAGCCTCCGCTACTTTGGATAACGCAATTCCGGGCACTACTTTCACCCTCTACGACGAGGGTTACGAGTATGTCACTGCTGAAGACTATGCAAACAATGGCTTCAGCTACAACGTGCGACGTGGTCTACCTGTTGGTTCGGGCGAGTACTTCGTTAGAGCCATGGTGAACAACCTGACCTATGACAACACCAAGTACTGGCAAGTTACCAACGCAAACGCAGTCAAGCTAACAATCACTGGTACTCCTATTACCTTCACTCCGAAGTTAACTGGTAGCAACGATGTTGAGATCTTCTACAGAGGTCAACTTGGCGACGGAACTGACGGAAGCAACAATGACTTGACCTACACAAAGTCACCTACTCCAGCAGATACCATCACAAAGGTTGTCTGGGAATACCGTCTTGCTGAATGTAATCCAAATTACTGGAACTATGGTTTGCCAGAGGCTCCTGCGTATGTTTACTACAACGATTGTTCAATCCCTCAGGGATCTATCGGAACCTATGACATTCGTGTCAGAAGTTTTGAAATGAAGTCAGGAGCTACTGATCGTTCGATTTACTATCGCCCTACTTACGAGATCTTCAACCTGAAGATTAAGAAGAAGCCAATCACTATCACTGAGGTTAAGGCTGAAAAGGTTTGGGACGGGAATGCTGACATTTCAATTAGAGATGCAGTTGTGTCCGGAGCTATTACTAGCGATGGAAACGTCCCGGAGTTGTACTACAACAACAGCGCAACATTTGGTGACTCATCTCCTGGAACAGGAAAGCCACTAACGCTAAACGGTCCTATCCTTCTCGGTGGTGGCTGGGATCAGCGTTATGAACTCACAAACCCTAACCCTGTATTCACTGGAACTATCAAGAAGGCAGACACTGTTCTATCTTTGGTTCCATCTGTTACCTCGGTGGTAATGAGTGCAAACGTTCCTGTTGAAATCACTGCAACGAGCAGAGACACAAGAAATAACAACGACATCATCGCTGAACCTGGAGTAGCACCAATCGTGCTCACATCCACCACAGCGAGTGTTTGTACTATTTCTGGAACAACAGTGACCATCTTGAAATCTGGTGACTGTATTATTGCCGGAACTCAAGCTGCATCCACAAACTACAATGCAGCTCAGGCTAATTCAGATAGATCAGAGACAACCGAGTTGTTGACAATCTATGCTTTCCCAGCTCCTAAGGCAGTTCAGGTTGTTGCGGATGACGTGACAATCGCTGTTGGTGAAAATGTCGAGCTATCTTCACAGGCAATCGGTCTTATTGGTGATGATGGCCTAGGAAATGTCGGTTATGACATCTACCAAGGTGCAACACTTCTGCCTGAGGTTCCGACCGAACCTGGAATTTACAGAATTGTTCCTAAGGATGCCGAACTAAACATGGCTAACTCAGCTGCATACAACCCAAACGTGAAGTATGTTGCTGGAAAGCTAGTTATCACCGCTCAAGCGCCAACATTAGATGCAATTGCTGCAAACTTTGGTCCTGAAGCTGGTGGCAACAAGGTTGTTATCAAGGGAACAAACTTTGAGCAAGTAACATCCATTGTTTTTGCCGGCAAGACTTACCGCAAGCCTGCATTCACAGTCAACGGTGCTGGAACTGAAATCACTATTACTGCTCCTGCAGGTAAGGGTGAGGTCGAGGTTCTAATACGTGCTGGTGTGACAGAGCTCAGTGGCATTTACACTTACATCCCACCAACAGTGAAGCCTCCAGTTGTCAGCGGGCCTACGTCTCTAGCACTTGGGCTACAGCTCACAGTTGGAACTAAGTTGAAGGGACAAGTTGCTACATTGTCTGGAAGTGGCCTAAAGGCTAACTCTCCTTACACACTAGTAATCGGATCTAAGAAGACTGTGGTTGTTAGCGGTGTTACAAACGCTAAGGGAGCTTTCACAAAGAAAGTTACTTTCACCCAGAACGCTTGTGTTGGAACTGGAACTCAGAACCTAGTTCTTACTGGAACAAGACCGAATAGCTCCAAGGTAACCTCAGAGGCTTCATTCAGTCTTGATGCCAAGTGTGAGATCACAACCGGTCAGTTAGTGAAGTCGCTCAAGAAGGGCAAGATTACTTGGACCTTGAGTGGATTCCTATTTGAATATGTCAAGGCTGATCTAACTCCTGGAGCTATCAAGTCTTTGAACATGCTTGCAGCCAAGATCAAGGGTGCCAAGCTTGTAAAGATTTACGGCTACACAGAGACAGACACCAAGTCCTCAGTAATCAAGGCATTGAACCTAATCCTTGCTAAGGACAGAACTGTTAGCGTCATGAACTACCTAAAGACCAAGATCAAGGGTGCTAAGTACTTGACCTACGGTAAGGGTGGAGTAAACCCAGTAAGCCTCACTAACCAAGCTCTAAACAGACGCGTGGTTATTGAAGTTTCCTTCTAAAGTAAATCTCAAACAGAAATGCCCTCCAAGATATTGGGGGGCATTTCTATTGTGTTGAGATAACACCTCTGATCGTCTCTCTGAGTTACGTGCTTTCCCAATACCCAGCACTGGTGTGGTTCCCCAAACTAGTAGGTTGACTGAGTAAACACTGGTAACCGACGCCAAAACACGTGTTATATATACCCTAGGGGGTATAGACTATTGCGATGGCAACAGTGAACTTAAATCTAGAAACCTTTGAATCCACCATCAAGGAAAACCAACTTGTGTTCGTTGACTATTGGGCTGCTTGGTGTGGACCATGTCGCGTTTTCGCTCCAATCTTCGAAGAAGTATCAGAAGAAAACAAAGACATAGTTTTTGCAAAGGTTGATACTGAAAATCAACAAGAGCTGGCGGCTATGGCTCGTATCCAATCAATCCCAACTTTGATGATATTCAAGGAAGAAATTGTGATCTTTTCTCAGGCAGGAGCGCTCCCCAAGCCCGCTTTGGATGAGTTAATTGCTGCGGCAAAGGCACTCGACATGGATGAAGTGCGAGCTCAGATCGAAGCTGAGCAAGCAGCAAATGCAGATAAGTAACTCAACTATTCCAGGAACATCAGCACACCATCAACCGCACCAGATTTGGAGACTGAATATGAAAAATTCGATAGCCCCAACACTTCTTCTAGTTTCACTTTTGGTTCTAACTGGGTGCTCCGCTTCGCCTGAAGCAGGGCCAACCCCAGACAACTCTCTGACTCCTGCTCCTACTCAAACACAAGAAATTCCTTCCGATATCCCTCTTCTAGAAGACGCGATTGCTGGGGTAGCCGACGAAGATGTGGCGGACGTTGAACTACTTTGGGAAGCACTTATGGGTGCAGATGGGGAATATGCAGCCGCAGCGAGTTACCAATCTGTGCTTGATGAATATGGTCAGGTTGAGCCTTACGCGACCATCTTGCAAGCTGAACTTAGACATAGCGATGCTCTCATTAGACAGTTAGAGCGATTGGGAACTGTAGTGCCAGCAAATCCATACACAGGACAAATTCCAGCACCACTTGATTTGCAGAGCGCAGCCGAAGCGTGGGCTGCAGGCGAGGTGCTGAACATAGAAATGTACGACGCTCTAATTGGGCGAACAAGTGACTCGCAAATTCTCAAAGTGCTTGGAAATTTGCGCAGAGCATCGCTGGAGTCTCATCTTCCAGCTTTTAAGCAAGCAGCTGAAAATGGCGGAACTTTAGATTCGATGCCTCAAGGGCAGGGAAATCAGTAACTTACCTGACTCACTTTTGGTAGTTGCTACTGAGACAACATCCAGACAGATCCCCAGAAACTTACAAATGAAAAGATTCCAAGAGTTGAAAAGACAATCGCTAACACAGCAAATCTTCTCTCTTGCTTTTTACGCACCAAAGATAAAGTCAGTCCAGCAATTCCAAGAAAGAGGCCAAAAGGCGGAATCCAAAAAGTAAACATGCTTGCTATGCCGAGGATCAAGCCAGGTGTTTCTGCTGATTTATTCATTTGCTCCTTCATCGGAAAATCTTGGGAACTAGACTCGAGAACTCTAGTTTGGCAGACCAAACGCAATTTAGAGTCATCAAGTTGAGGCTAAGAGCGATCAATTATTAGGTTAGGCTCAGGTGCTCTAAGGCAGATGGCAAACATTATGAAATGAAATATTCATTTATGACAAGAGAGCGAAATTGAAAGTGCAAAAGACAAAACAAACTTCATTTGGAGTAATTGTTCAGGGAATCGATTTTCCTGTCTTCAATGAACGAGCCATTAGAGCTTCAGCAGGGATCCTATTTTTGTTTGGGTTCGCAGGCTGGATGCTTGCTCTAAATACCGACAACTACCAGCCTCTTAGAGCTTTTGGCATGACGTTCATGATCGACATGTTTCTGCGTCTTTTTGTTTCAACGCGATGGGTGCCAAGCCTGATGCTAGCCAACCTAATTGTTAGACCACAACGACCTGAATGGGTCGATGCTGCACCAAAGAAATTTGCCTGGAGCCTAGGACTGGTAATGGTTCTCGGGAGCTGTATGAGTATGGGTTTACTTAATCTCACTGGAGTGATTCCTTTAGTTTTGTGTGCAATTTGCATCTCTCTTCTATACATGGAATCGGCATTTGGGATTTGCATCGGCTGTGAACTGGCTCGACGTTTCTCAAAGAACAAACCTCGCCTATGTCCAGGCGATGTATGCAACTACACACCAGGAGAGCAGTAGATGACTTCGAAAGCAAAAGGCAACCTATTAGTTGGTATTCAGTTTCTATTGCTAGGTTTTCTAATCTTGCTTCCCGAAGCAAGCGACTGGGAGACCCCGCTTTTACTTATTCCTGTTGCTAACGGCATGACTTTGCTGGCATTCATTATTTTGGTTGTTAGCGCTATCAACCTAGGTCGAAGCTTGACCGCAAATCCCGTTCCGCTGGAAAAGGCTCAACTTAAAACAACAGGAATGTACTCGATTGTCCGTCACCCTATTTATTTGGCCATAGTCCTGCTGGCAGTTGGGCGGGTAGCGATCTCAGAGTCATTCTTGGTTCTGCTGATTGGAGCATTACTCGTAGTCCTCATTTCAATCAAAGCTAGATTTGAAGATCAACTATTGATGAAACATTATGCGGACTACGCAGCATACGCTGCCAAGGTCGGTCGAATGATCCCTGGTGTTGGAAGAATTCGTTAGATTCATATAAGTAAGAAACTGGGTTTGGCAATAGCACGATAAAATTGCCACCCTAGAGCGACTAGCGGCATCGGAGTTTGAACGTGAGTATCAGAGTGCGACAGGTCAAATTAAGTGACAAGCAGTCATGGCAAGAACTCTTTTTCGATTACTTGAGGTTTTATGAAACCTCACCAAGTGATGTGAACACCGAACTTGCCTGGGAACGTCTAACCAGCCCAGATCCAGAGATTCAAAGTTTGGTTGCTGAATCAAATGGGGTAGTTGTTGGCATAGTTCATTTCCACTATCAGCTCTCTACCTGGACCGACACATTCGACTGCTATCTTGAAGATCTCTATGTTGCTGAAGAGGCTCGAGGCAATGGAGTTGCTAGAGCACTTATTCAAGCAGTAAAGGAATTGTCAACAGAGCGGAAGTGTTCAAAACTCTTCTGGATCACAAAAGAGAGCAACACCACAGCAAGAAAGCTCTATGACAAGGTAGCAACCTTGAGCGACTTTATTCGCTATGAGGTCAAGCTCTAGGAACACTTTGGCGCACCTAAGGGCCGATAGCCCTAGCACCCCACCCCTACCTACTCACCAGCACTTGATCTAATCAATCGACAGGCTATTTCAAGCCTTTCGGCCAAATATTGGCCTGCGGACAGTGTCTTTGTCCCCAATCCGACACGCCAATATTTAAGTTGCGAAATCACAACACAAAGAGTACTCTGGTGAGAAGGTACGGAAATTCCATGCCTGCTCAGAAAGGTTATACATACAATGAGGAAATCAATCGTTATCGCTTCTGGAGCAGCGCTACTGGCCGCTCTGGTTGGTGGTGGGGTTCCAGCCAATGCGGCGACCACCTATCTTTGTGCTAACAAAACAACTCTTGCTTTACAAGTAAAAACAACTCCATGTTCCGGCAACCAGCTAACTCTTGCAGGCGCAAGAGGCCCAGCGGGTGCTAAGGGTGCTACTGGTGCAACTGGTGCGACAGGTGCTACTGGTGCTACTGGTGCAACTGGCGCTCAAGGTGTTGCTGGTCCTCAGGGTCCTGCTGGCGCTGCGGGTGCTCCTGGTGCAACTGGTGCAACTGGCCCTCAGGGTGCAACTGGTGCACAGGGTGCTACTGGTGCAACTGGCCCTCAGGGGATCCCAGGTACTGCTGTAGCTAAGGGTGACACTGGTGCTGTAGGTCCTCAGGGTCCTGCTGGTGCTGATGGTGCTGATGGTGCCGATGGCGCTGATGGTGCTACTGGTCCTGCTGGTGCTACTGGTGCTACTGGCGCTGCTGGTGCTACTGGCCC
>JBDLVB010000014.1:0-10125 GCA_039805005.1 Actinomycetota bacterium | reverse complement strand
TCCGTATGCACGTGTAGGTGCACAAAGTTCTCGCTGTTTGATGTCATTTCTTACTTATCTTTAGATTTATTGGCTTGGGCAAATAGCCTAACTTGACCCAATGTCATACTATTTCAGGCTCGCAGCCCTTGGAACCTCGGCTACTTGCTAGTTTCTTTTCCGACTTTGATCTTGGACCACAATCTCTCGTGAAAGTAATACAAGACGAACTCAGCCAGCGAACCAATCAGCGTGATGGTGACGGCTTTCACAGGGTCTCCTGTGAGCAACCATGCAATAAAAAAGAGCACTATTTCGTGGCTAACTATGTAGCTCGCACTTTTGAGGATTGCTCTGAGCCTAGATTCATCTGGTTTTGTCATGTGTCTCTTCAATTCTTATGTTGTGCGAAGCACTTCCAAGGCCTTTGCCAAATCCTCAGGGTAACTGCTCTCAAACGAGACATACTCCCCCTTGGTTGGATGAATGAATCCTAGTTTCATGGCATGTAGCCACTGTCTTTCAAGTCCTAGTCTTAGAGCCAACTTTGCATCACAGCCATACAAGGTGTCTCCGGCTAGAGGATGCTTGAAGGCTGCCATGTGAACTCTAATCTGGTGAGTTCTTCCTGTTTCAAGCTCAATCTCTAGCAAGGATGCCGCAGCAAATGCTTCTAAGGTCTTGTAGTGAGTAATCGATGGCTTTCCATCTTTAGTTACTGCAAATTTGTATTCATGCTTTAGGTGTCTACCAATTGGAGCATCTATTGTTCCAGCACTTGGATCTGGATGTCCCTGAGCTAAGGCGTGATAGGTCTTATCAACAACACGATCTCTAAATGCCTGCTTCATTCTGCTGTATGCAATCTCGGTTTTTGTGAGAACCATCAAACCGCTGGTGCCAACATCCAACCTAGAAACAATTCCCTGTCGCTCTGCAACACCGCTGGTAGACATTTCAATACCGAGAGCTAAAAGTGCACCACCAACGCTAGGGCCATCCCAACCCACGGATGGGTGCGCTGCAACTCCGGCTGGTTTATCAACCACGACAATGTCGTGATCTTGGTAAATGACTTTTAGACCTTCAACATTTTCAGCGACTAAAGCCAGAGGTGCTTTGGGTTTAGGAAGAGTGATTCTCAGCCAAGCGTCTTGAACTAAAGAATCAGACTTAGAAATGACTTTGTCGTTTTGTTGGACTAGACCATCTTCGAGAATGGTTGCAACAGCGGAACGGGACATGCCCAACAATTTTGATATTCCTGCATCAGCTCTAGTTCCAGCCAAACCTTCAGGAACTTGAACTAGCTTCTCTTCATTCACTTAGCGCCGCCAAATTTTTCGCCCCGAACAATCTTTAGGGCAATCAGAAACGCTGCGCAAGAAATTGCCATGTCTGCAATGTTGAAGATTGGGAAGTTGAAAGGAATTTGAATGAAATCAACTACGTGACCGTTAGGAAACCCTGGGCTCCTAAACAATCTGTCGATTAGGTTTCCAGCAACGCCACCGAGAGCGAATCCCCCGAGAATTAGCCAGCTCTTCGTTCTGAACTTTGGACCAAACCATAGAAGAAATAGGCAGGCTGAGGATGCTAAAAGTGTGAATACCCAGGTGTTTCCTCCGCCAAGAGAAAACGCTGCCCTGTCATTGAACGCCAAAGTGAAATTTAGAACTCCATCAATGACCGGAACTGGCTCATAGAGTTCTAGGAACTTCAATGCCAGAGCCTTGGTCAGTTGATCTAGGGTTATGACGCTTATCGCCACACCCAGAAAAGTTAGGGTTGCTCTATTGAAAGGCTGCCTGGTAGTCAACTAAATCAGATTTGGAAAGTTTGGTTGGCGATTTGGTTAGGACCGGTAGGAGTCTTTGCAGCAGTTGAGTTTGCTGCTTCAAGATCACTGAGTTGGCCTTCGATGTATGACTTGAGCTTGGCTCTGTAGTCTCTTTCAAAGTTGCGAAGAGTCTGTAGATCGTTTTCAGCCAAAGCCTTCTCTTGCTCAAGTCTTGACATGTCTGCTCTGTGCTGAGCTTCTGCTTCTCTAACAATTCTTGCCGCTGTTGCGTGACCTTCGGCAATAAGTGCATCGCGCTTTTCAAGACCTTCGCGAACGTGCTCTTCGTGAAGCTTACGAGCAAGCTGTAGCAAGTTGTTGGTGTTGTTAGCTTCGAATGAGCTCAGGTCTGCAGCAGCCTGAGGGAAAGCTTCATTGTTGGTGGTTGATTCTGGGATTGAGGCTTCAGCTGTGTTGACCTGCTGAACAAGGGTCGCACCGCTTCTTTGAAGTTCGGTAATTCTGCCGTCTGCAGCTAGTAAGCGCTGTCTTAGATCTTCGTTCTCTTGGGTGATACGACGCATCTCAAGGACGATCTCATCGAGGAAATCATCAACTTCATCCTGGTCGTAGCCTTCGCGGAATTTGGTTGGCTGGAATCTCTTATTAACGACATCTTCTGGAGTCAACGGCATCGCAATCTCCCTATTCTTCTCTGCCACACCAAAGTGTGGGCTTTGTCAAAAGTTAAGGTTACCCTACCAAGTGCGAACTAGAGGGCAGTTCTTAACAGGCCCTCGAGCAAACTCAAAAGCACAAACAGCGCAATTACTGATAGATCTAGGTAACCGCCGCCAATTCTAATTGGCTTGATTAGCTTGGAAAGTGGCTTGATGACCCAGTCTGTGAGGGTAAATGAAATCTCGGCCAGTATCAAGAAAATACCCTTTGGTCTAAAGTTTGGGTTCATAGCTCGAACCCATTCCAATAGAACACGTGCCAGTAGAACAATACGGAAAATGTCTATAGCGAATAAAAGAATTGCTGCGATTTGCGACAAGATTTCTCCGGATTACGGACGAACGATTAGACGGTCGCCTTCAGCTTCAAGCACATCATCAGCGTCAGGATCGATGTCAACGCCGTAAGGAGCTAGAAGGTAAACAGTCTCAGCAACACGCTTTGATTCGCCCTGTAGACCCGCTTTTAGACCTGCCATGAAGTCAACCAGTCTTCTTGTCTCACCGTCGCTTAGAAGGTGAACGTTCACGATAACTGGAGTGCCTTCTCTTAGAAGTTCGGCGATAAGACCAGCCTCTGAGTATGTGGTTGGTGTAACTGTTTCAATGCTTGCAACTTCGTTGCCACGTCTTGACGGTCTAGGAGCTTTTGCTCTTGGAGCTGAAGCGCCTCTAGATTCTGAACTAGCAGGAGTTCTCTCTGCTGAGGGCATGAGGAAATTCTTAAGACTTGCAAAACCAGACATAGTGTCTCCTTTTCTAAACCCCGACATTTCAAGGTTAAACCCAAGAACTAACGCTTTCCAGTAATTGCTGTGCCTATTCTCAAGTGTGTCGCACCAAAGCCAATAGCCTCTTCAAAGTCTCCTGACATGCCTGCTGAGATAAAGCTTGCTCCCTTAGAGAGGGTTTGAACCTCTTGGCTAGCCTTGAGGATCCTGTCGAAATCGTAGGCAGGCTGGACATCCAGGCCGGCAACGCCCATCACTCCCAGCAGTTCAAGTTGAGGCACTGCTAACACCTGCTCAGTGAACCCAATAAGGTCCTGGAGCTCAATACCGCCTCTATTTGGATCATCGGTGAGGTTTAGTTCAATGAAGACCTTGAGGGTTTGATCCGGGGTCTTAGCCAGTTGCTTGGCTAGTTCCTTCAAAAGAGAAGGTCTATCTAGCGAATGCAGAACCGAACTATAGGAAAGCATCGATCTAACCTTGTTGCTCTGCAACTGCCCCACAAAGTGCCAAGTAGGAGGATTCTGTCCCTCTGGCAAATTAGATGCCACATCGTGAGCCTTTTGTGAGGCTTCCTGATCTTTGTTTTCTCCGAACTGACTCTCACCCAATGCCAAAAGATCAAGTGCTAGCTCATAGCCGTGATTCTTGGTGACAACGACAAGTTCAATTTCTTGCTTGTCTCTGCCAGCAGCCTGAGCAGCTGAATCAATTCTTTGGTGAATTGACTCTAGACGTTCTGAGAGGCTGGCTACCAAAGATCTTTACTTCAAGAAATCAGGGATGTCCATGCCATCGTCAAAGTTTGAACTTGTTCTTCTAGGTTCAAAGTTGAATGGCTTGTTCTCTTCAACAACTGATTCTTCAACTTCTTCTTCGTCGTTAGATGTTCCAAACCAAGCTGGGACACTTGCGATAGTCGAAGTCTGAACTTCTTCCTCTGGCTCATACGCAGCTGCTGGAACAACTGGAATCGCACCAGAGTTAGGAGCAGAGAATGCACTTGGACGTGAAGCTGGTCTTGGAGTTACCTCATCGAAACCTGCAGCAATAACGGTGACACGGATTTCATCGCCCATTGCATCGTTGATTGAGCTACCGAAGTAGATGTTTGCACTTGGGTGAACAATTTCCTGAATCAGTCTTGAAGCTTCATTGATTTCAGCAAGCTTCATGTTTGATGCTGCTGAGAACTGGATCAAGACACCACGTGCGTTGTCGATGCTGTTTTCTAGCAATGGGTGGTTGATTGCCTGCTCAGCTGCACGCATTGCACGGTCTTCACCCTTAGCTGTACCGATACCCATAAGAGCAGTACCTGCTCCTTGCATAACAGCCTTAACGTCAGCGAAGTCCAGGTTCACAAGACCTGTTTCAACGATTAGGTCAGAGATACCTTGAACTCCTGCACGCAGAATTTCATCAGCCATGCTGAATGCATCTACGAAGCTAAGTTCAGCATCATTTAGTTCAATAAGTTTTTGGTTTGGCACGATGATAAGTGCATCAACTTCAGCTTTAAGTGCATCGATACCAGCCTGAGCGTTTTCAGCTCTACGTCTTCCTTCAAAATCAAATGGACGGCTAACGACACCAACAGTTAGCGCACCTGACTCTTTAGCAACTCTTGCAACTACAGGAGCGGCACCGGTTCCAGTTCCTCCACCTTCACCTGCTGCTACGAACACCATGTCAGATCCGCGAAGCACTTCAGCGATCTCTTCTGCATGCTCTTCAGCAGCTCTTCTACCAACTTCTGGATCAGCACCTGCACCGAGGCTTCGAGTGCTGCTGCTGCCAATTTCTAACTTCACGTGAGCTTCAGATTTAAGGAGGTCTTGACCATCAGTATTGATGGCGATGAACTCAACTCCGCGGAGTTGCTTTTCGATCATCTGGTTCACAGCGTTACCGCCGGCACCACCAACTCCAACAACCTTGATGACTGCTAGGAAATTATTCAAAACTGCTTCAGACATGTGCTTCCTTCGATTAGTCCAACATTTAGCAAACCCTAAACCTCCAGTTGAAGGTTAGTGATATTCACCAAATGCATCTGCGCCAAAAAACTAAGCCGTAAACGACTTAAAGCCCTGCTAATCCTGTGGTGTGTCTGGAACTTGCTAGCGAATAACGCTAGGTGTTTCTGGTGAAGAAACATCGAAGGTGGCTGGTATTCGAGGAGGTGTCTTCATCAGAAGCACTTTGAGCACACGTGATTTCAATGCAGCCTGGCTTGGGTCTCCCCAGATGATGGTCTGTCGGGCATTTCCCCTAAGTCTCATGGTCACGTTGTCTTTGGTTTTTGCCTGAATGTACTCGATCTTGCCAAGTAGAGCAGCTGGCAGTGCCAGCAAAACATCTATTGCCTGGGTGTAGTTCTTAGAGGTCTGTGGATCTCCTGTGATGATGATGGTTGGAAGCTTCTCATTGCCATTGGCTACGCCAAGACGAATTCCTGATGGGTCGTAGAGGAAGGCAACGCCATCTTTGACGACTATTGAAATCGGAGTTCTTTCGACAATCTTGACCCTAAGTTCGTGTGGTGGCTGACTTACTACAGCGATGCTCTCAATCAACTTGAACTTTGCTAGGTCATCGGCAACGTTTTGACTACTGATCATTGGAAGAGGCTTACCAATGTAGCCCTTGAGTGCGGCTTGGATTAGTTCCTCAGGTACCTTCTCTTCACCAACCACAGTTATCTTCTGCACGGCCAAGATCGGTGTGAACATGGTGGACAGCACGAATAGAACGAGTGCTAGCAGAGCTCCAAGAATTGATCTGATGAAAATCTTTTTAGTTTGAGATTCTCTCGTGAATCTTCTTGCCTCACGAAGTTGAGCTCGTCTAACCCCAGCATTTAGTTTCACCTTCTTGATTGAGGGCTTACTAGAAACTTTTGCTTTCTTGATAACAGGCTTAATTTTTGACTTAGCCGAAGTAGCCCTTGACTTAGGAACAGGCTTAGAGTAACGAGGACGATTCTTCGAAGGTTCCAAAACTATGCCTCAAGTGCTTTTAGTATTCCTGGTACCTGACGGTATACATCTCCACAACCCATAGTGATAACAAAGTCACCAGCTTGAGCAATCTTCGCAACTGCAGACGGCACATCATCCCAAAGTGGAACGTAGTGCATCTTGCTTTGGTCATGATATGCATCGGCGATCAATGCTCCAGTCACACCCGGTTCAGGATCTTCTCGAGCCGCGTAGATATCCAGCACCACTACTTCATCACTCAGACCTAGTGCTTCTGCAAATTCTTTAGCGAACAATCTTGTACGGCTGTAAAGGTGTGGCTGGAAAACAGTAATCAGTCTTCCGGAGCCAACTACAGCTCTTGCGGCACTCAAAGCTGCTTGAACCTCTGTTGGATGGTGAGCGAAGTCGTCATAAACCTTCACTCCCCTGACTGCACCGTGCAACTCAAATCTTCTTTGGGTTCCATTGAATGTTGCGATTGCATCCAAAGAAGATTTCGGATCAAATCCAAGACCCACCAACACAGCGAATGCACCTGCGGCGTTTATGGCATTGTGCTTTCCTGGAACCAAAAGGGTGGCTGAGTAGTTCTTCTCTTGGTAAGAAAGTTCAAAACTGACCTTTGCACCACTTGCGTCTAGATTGACGATTCTGACATCAGCAGATGCAGCTTCACCGAAAGTAATTACTTTCTTACCTTCAATCAATTTGGTTACACGTATCGCTCCAGCATCATCTGAGCTAATGGCAACGAAATTAGAGGCACCGTTAGCGAAGCGGGCAAACTCTTTCTCAAAGTTTTCAAGTGAACCATAGTGATCTAAGTGATCTGGGTCAACATTTGTAATCAAAGCAACTGCTGTTTCATAGTGCAGGAAAGAGCCATCTGACTCATCCGCTTCAATTACGAACAGATCTGTTGAACCAGATGCCGCCGATGAACCATACTCAGCGATTACTCCACCATTAACAAAGCTTGGATCCTGACCTAATTCTCTAAGCCCTGTAACAACCATTCCAGTGCTGGTGGTTTTTCCATGTGCTCCTGCAACGGAAATCAGTTTCTTTCCTGTTGTCAGATACTTCAGTGCTTGTGATCTGTGCAGGATAGGTAACTTCTTCTCCTGAGCTAACACGTACTCAGGGTTAGTAGGCCACAAAGCGGATGTCACAACAACTGTGTCTGCATCGCCAAGATTGGCAGCATCGTGACCGATAGCAACGTGAGCACCTAGTTTTCTGAGTTCATCAATGTTGCCTGATTCTCTAACATCGCTACCAGTAACTTTGTGTCCGGATTGAATCAATAAACGGGCAATACCGCTCATACCTGATCCACCGATACCAATGAAATGAATGTGCCCAAGGTGCTCGGGAACTACTTGGCTGAAATCCGGTTTGATGGTCATAAAATCCTCTTAATTTCTCTAAGACTAAATAAGGCTGGCTAGTCTTTGCCTAGCAACACGCCATTTACTAGCTTGAGAAGCCTTGTTGAACCATCTCTAACACCTATAGAGAGAGCGTTTGCTCGCATGCTCTTTATCTCTTTGGCATTACTAATCAAAGGAATTAGTTGTGAACGAACATACTCAGGAGTGAAATCAGCGTCATCAACTAACTTTGCTCCTCCCGCAGCCACGAGCTCGGCAGCATTTAGTTTCTGCTCTCCATTACCAACTGGATAAGGAACAAGAACTGCTGGTAATCCAACAGCAGCTAGTTCTGTAACAGTTGCTGCACCTGATCGGGCCACAGCAAAGTCAGCCGCAGCTAGTGCTAAATCCATTCGGTTGCAGTAACTGAGTCTGTGATAACCACCTTGAATCACATCTTCCAAACCAGCTCTATTGCCAACTACGTGGATAACTTGTATTCCAGCGGCTTCTAGCAACTGCTTTGATGCTTCGATAGTTTCGTTGATGCGCTTGGCACCTAGTGAGCCACCGGTAACTAGCAAAGTGGTGAGTTTTGGATCTAGTCCGAAGTAGACATCTGCTTCAAACTTCATATCAGTCTTTGTGATCTCAATGACCTCTTTACGAAGTGGCATGCCAACTACTACAGCTTTAGGTAAGGATGTTTTGCTGAAGGTAACTCCAACTGCAGAAGCTGCTCTTGCTCCAACACGATTTGCATAACCCGGAAGAGCGTTAGCTTCATGGACTACATAAGGGATGCCAAGTTCTTTGGCTGCTCGATATGCTGGGGCACTTGCGTAGCCACCAAAACCCACAACGACATCAATGTTCTTTTCAACAAGATATGTCTTTACAGTGGCAACAGATTTAAGAAACAAAGTTGGGAATCTGAACAGATATGCATTGATGCGTCTTGGCATTGGCAATCTTGGCACGGTCAGTAGCTCGTAACCTCGCTCAGGAACCAGTGTTGATTCCAAACCTTCATTTGTGCCTAGAGCCCAAACATTATGCTCACCTGGTTGAGCCATGATTTCATCAGCTAGAGAAAGCAGAGGATTCACATGCCCTGCTGTTCCTCCACCTGCTAGAAGATAGTTGGTCATTTCTTACGCACTCTTCTTGGACGTTCTTGATCTCTCTCAACAGCTAGAACAACACCTAGAGCCATGAGGACCGCAAGCATTGAGGAACCTCCCTTAGAGAACAGCGGAAGTGGAACACCAATTACAGGGGCTAACCCAAGTACAACTGCGATGTTGATGAATGCTTGCAAGGTAATCCAGAGCATCACACCTGTAACAGCAATCGCTCCAAAAGAAGTTGTTGCGTTTAGAGAAACTCTACGAATGTAGCGAGCAAGCATAAAGAAGAGGACAACCACTACAACTGCTCCAAGAAGTCCAACTTCTTCACCAATAATCGAGAAGATGAAGTCGTTCTCTACTTCAGGAATCCATCCCCACTTCATCTTGGAATCGCCAAGGCCTGTTCCAAATAGTCCACCTGAAGCTAATGCCCAAGCTGCTTTATCGACCTGCCAGTTTGTGTCAGCGGCAGTTGAATCAGTTTGTCCCAAGAATCCGAGTATTCGATTCAGTCGGTTTTGGTTTGTTAGAGCAAATGCAAGGACTAGGAACGCTCCTGATGCCAGGAACATTCCTATGTGCTTCATGGGTAATCCGATTAGAAAAGCCAGGCCTACTACGAAAACAACAATGACCAGAGTTGTTCCGAGGTCTTGTGAAGTTAGATAAATCAATCCCGCCGGCAAAATTCCATAAACCAAAAGAGGCTGGGCTCCTAGTCGCCAATCCCATAGATCATCTAGGTTTGGGCTTAGTTTCACAGCAAGAGCAAGGATGATTCCAAGCTTCATGAACTCAGATGGTTGAAGAGTTAATGGTCCGATTGCTAGCCAGTTAGTGTTACCACCAACCGTCCTACCGATTCCAGGAACCATTACAAGGAACTGCAGGAAAATCGATGCAGCCCAGAACAGCATCGAGAAACGTTGAATAACTTCAACCTTGCGCATTGAAATAAATATCATCAATGCCAACCCAAGGATGGCAGCGTAAGTCTGAGATCTGAATTCCGCAAAGGCATCGCCTGTTGCTTTGATGGAAACAACGTTTGAAGCGCTAAGAACCATTACTAGACCGCAACCCAGCATTAGGACAATCAACATAGCCATGCGATAGAAGACAGGCGTTTGGTGCAGGAAGTAGCTGTCGAACCAGGTAATGGAAGATTGGATTGGGTTTCTGACGAAACTAGCTAGGTTTGGTCGATCAGCTGCTCTTTGAGTTGTTCTTCTCTTTACTGCTTGTTTTGTACTAGCCATTACTGAACTTCCTTACGAATTGCTTCTGCAAACTGTTCTCCCCTGTGTGCATAGTCTTTGAACTGATCCATTGACGCTGCCGCTGGTGCTAGAAGAACTACATCTCCGCTCACAGCAATCTCTTTTGCTAAGCGAACAAC
>JBDLVB010000013.1:0-13743 GCA_039805005.1 Actinomycetota bacterium | reverse complement strand
AGAAGAGAGTAGCCATGAGCAGAATCGGACTAATCGAAAAACCAGCTCTTTGGGCTGCAACTCTAGGACCAATTGTGACCTTCGTCGGTTACACAATTGCAGGTTCGATGTGGGAAGGCTACGACGGGGTCAAGAAAACCATTAGCGATCTCGCTGCTGATGACTCACCTGTCCAACTATTCATTTCAATAGTCTTCCTTTTTGGTGCCCTGTGTGACATTGTCATTTCGCATTACGCTAAGGCATTTGCAACAGCCGGAAGAATTGTAATTCTCTTAATTGGTATAGCTACCATCGGGCTGACAGTATTCACCACGCCTGACCAGCAAAGCTATTCAGTGATGCACAGAATCTTTGCTATCTCAAGCTTCTTCTTGCTTTGTGTTTGGCCTCTGTTCGCTATGCGAAGAGGCAAAGATGTCCCACCACTTCTAAGGCCAGGAGCAGCTATTGCTGGTGCATTAGTAATTGGAGTCATCTGTATTTGGTTCCTAAGCCACTGGCAAGATCCAAACTCCACAATTACTGGACTGGGCGAGCGTATTGGAGTTGGAGCTCAGGGGCTATATCCGATGATTGTGATCTGGCACAGCTACCTATGGCAGAAAAAGAACTCTCTAGTTAGTCTCTGAAGAATCTGAAGCATCTTCAACGAATTCATTATCTAGATCTTCAAGCCCTGATGCCAGGGAGATTCCTAGGATGTCTGCCGATGAAGAAGGTAACTCAAGGTCTTCAACCTTGCTCAAGGCCTTGTTCACAGCTCTAGTTCTTGTCCCGGCTTGGCTAACAGTCTTTTGAGCAGTTTCAAGCTGGCGAGCAAGAGTGTCCATAACCCCTGAGTACTTACCGAACTCAGTCTTTGCAGCACTAAGAACCTTCCAGACATCAGACGCACTCTTCTCGATAGCGAGAGTCTTGAAGCCCATCTGCAAGCTATTTAGAAGTGACATCAAAGTAGTTGGTCCAGTAACAAGAACTCGGTAGCTGTTCTGCAACTCGCTTGTAAGACCAGGACGTCTAACCACTTCGGCAAACAAGCCTTCAGTAGGTAGGTACATGATGGCAAAGTCGGTGCTAATTGGAACGTGGAGATACTTTTCAGAAATGAGTTTTGCCTGAGTCTTGATAGCTTTCTCAACTGCCTTTGCTGCATTCGCAACTTCTTCAGCTGATCCTGACTCCTGAGCATTCTGAAGCTTCTCATAGTCCTCTTGAGGGAACTTGCTATCGATTGGAAGGTAAACGTATTCGCCATCTGCTCGACCTGGAAGTTTGACTGCGAACTCCACCAAGTCATTTGAACCTGGCTTTATCTTCACGTTCTTCTCATATTGGCTAGGAGCAAGAACATCTTCTAGCTGACGCTCGAGCTGGACCTCACCCCAGCCACCACGAGACTTCACGTTGGTGAGAACTTTCTGCAGACTTCCAACATCGTTGGCAAGATTCTTCATCTCACCAATACCTCGGGCTACTGCCTCAAGGTTTTCGCTTACAAGCTTGAATGATTCACCGAGTCTCTTTTCAAGAGTTCCTTGTAGCTTCTCGTCTACGGTTTCACGCATCTTCTCGAGCTTCTCTTCGTTACCCTTGCTCATCTTTTCAATTTCAGTTTGCAAGGTAACTTGCATCTCTTGCTGCTTCTTGGCGTTTGAATCTGTCAGTTCAGCAATCTTAGTTTCGATGTTTCTTAGAGACTCATTGAGGGACTTTTGTAATTCAACTCTTGAGTTTCCTGCTTCATCGCGCTGAAGCTTCGCTGAGCTCTGAGCTGCTTCGCTGAAAGAAGTTAGACGTTTTTCGACAATGTCGTGGTTGGCAGCAATTGCTGAACGAAGTTCATCTCTATGCACCTGAAGATCTTTAGAGACGTCTAGGGAAGCACCTGATGTCTTACGAGTCAAAACTAAGACAGCTAGTCCTAGTAGTCCCACTAGGTTGATTACTGCAATCAGCGTCAAGGTGTCCATGTTTCTCCTGCTACTCGTATTTGTGTGTCTCTCAAAAGAATAAGTCCAACAGACGACAAATAATTCCCGAGATTAAACCTTTCTTGCCTAAGCCGAGCTCTGAGCTAAACGCTGAATAGAGCAAGTAGTAGGAAGGCGAAGATACCTGTAAAGACCGCTGGAGTCAAGAACTTAGATATATTCAGCCATGGTCCAAGAGCAGTTACCTTGGCAGCTACATAGCTCTTAGCTGGTAGTTGCTTTAGATCCTTGGCTATCGCTTGTGACTCTACTGAGGCTGAGTACTGGACTAATGCCCCGAGAATGCCTGAAGCTAGCAGGATTCCAGCTGTTGCCACAGATGCATAGTGACCAAGTTCACGGATTGTCCCGATTAGCCCAACTGTGGTTATTAGTAGGAAAGTAGGAGCTAGTTGGGAGATAACCAGTTGGTTTCTAGCCTTGAGCCATAGTTCAAGTAAATCTTTTTCAGTCATAACTTCAGTTTATGACCCTAGGTAGAAAATGCCTAGGTACCTAAGTTTTTCAGCAGTTAGCATTAGTTCATGGGATTCTACGAAGCGGCAACTGAAGCATCAAGGGCGGTGAATTTTACGCTTGTAGAGGTAGGCCTCCTCTTTATCGGCCTTGGTCTACTTTCTTGGCTGGCACTCAAATTGCATGTCTCGAGTGTTCCACTTTTTCTTTTGGCCGGCTTGGCACTTGGCAAAGGCGGAATAGTTCCCCTTGATTTTTCAGAGAGTTTTCTAAACGTTGGAGCCGAAATTGGAGCGATCTTACTATTGCTTGTTCTAGGTTTTGAGTACTCGGCAAGTGAGCTTGCGGCAAGTATGAAAAAGCGCTGGCACGCAGGTCTTATGGATATCCTGCTCAATGCTGTTCCGGCAGCCTTGTTGGCGTGGGTCCTTGGGTATGGTCCAGTCGGTGCACTCGCTTTTGCAGGAATCATGTTCATTTCTTCTTCTGGAATTGCAAGTCAGTTGATTAGAGAAACGGGTTGGGGTAAATCAAACGTTGCCAAGAGGGTCACCAGCGTTTTAGTTTTTGAAGACATACTTATGGCCCCTTATCTGCCGATTCTTGCTGCAGTAACTTTGGGGCTAAGTGTTTGGGCTGGGCTAGTTTCGGTGTCAGTTGCTCTAATTGTGATTTCAAGCATTTTTGTGATTGCAATTGGTCGTGAAATTCCAGGCCTAAAGAAACTTGCAAGAAGGGGCCCAGGAGTGCTTTTGCTGCTTGTCTTTGGAGTGACGATGGCAGCAGCAGGAGCAGCAACTCTTGCGGGATTCTCTGGGGCTATCGCTGCTTTCCTGATAGGAATGCTGCTCACAGGTGAGGTCGCAGAATCGTTGAGAAGCCGCTTTGCTCCTCTAAGGGAAATTTTCTCTGCAATTTTCTTTTTATTCTTTGGCCTTAGCATCTCTGTGATTGACGTCATCCATGTTCTCCCAGCTGCAATCGCGTTCTCCGTGCTAGGCATTATCGGAAAAATGGCACTGGGCTGGTGGGTAGGTCGAGACATGTCGGACAAGATGAGTTGGCGGCGCATTGGCGCTTTCTTGGTTTCGCGAGGCGAGTTTTCAATGATCATCGCAGCAACAGTTGTCACAAGTTCTGCATTAGCAGGCATCAAGGAAATCACTCTAGGAATTGTTGTAATAACTGCCTTATTCTCCACTCTTGCAATTCGCTTCCTTAGAAGCAAACTCGAACGTTGATTACCCGAATCTAGTGCCTAATTGGCCCGTCCAAAAGTTCGATTGTTGCACACAGACAACAGGAATAGACTTAGGTTTAGACGCTGAGAGTCCATAGATGGGGGAACATGAAAAGCAATGAGTCGGGACAAGGGAAATCTAGTTCTGCTGAATATTCTCAGACTCAGTTAGACATGATTTCTGATGCACTAGATGCAAGCGATGACGGTTTTGCTATCTGGAAGTGCGTTAGAGCAGAAGACCAAACTATTTCTGATTTCACCCTTCTATTGATGAACAACTCTGGTCTGGCAGGTTTGGCAGGGCTCGGAACAAAGATTACTAATCCAATTGGAATGACTCTAGAAGCTGTAACTGGAGAAGAGTCATCTCGAGAATTGCACGATTTGTTCGTTCAGGCTCTAAGCCAAGGTCACAGTGTTAAAGGTGTAGTTCCTGGCATCACTGTCGAAGGAACTAAAGGTTCTTTTGAAAACACAGTTGTGCCCTTCGGTAGAGATCTAGTCTTTGCGACTTATCGAGATGTGAGTGCTGACGAGAGAGAACACAAGAGACTTGTTTGGTTGACGGAGCACGACTTTCTAACGGGTATGCCTAATCGAGCAAAGCTTCAAGAACACTTGGCTGAAAGTTTCATCAAGGCGCAAGAAAGTAAAACGCTACTAGCATTCGTGTTTATTGACATTGACTATTTCAAAGATGTCAATGACACGTATGGGCACGATGTTGGAGATGCTCTATTAGTGAACTTTGTGAAGAGAATTCGACACTCCCTGCCAGGTAATGCTCTGGTTGCTCGAATAGCTGGAGATGAATTCGGTATCTGTATTCAAGATGTGAAGAACGAAGAGCATCTACGTGAGTTGATGGACAACGTGTTTGGAGCCATGGAGAGAGAATTCACATTAGGTGACATAGAAACCAAGATTGCTTGTTCAGCAGGCTGTGTATTAACGGATGGTTCTAATCAGCCTGAAGAAGTCATGAGAATAGCTGACAAGATGATGTATCAAGCCAAGCATGAAGGCCGAGGACGTTTCATCATTGAGCCGCTAGTCGGAACTACCTAGGAGCATCCGGGTAGATACTTCGGGTTTGCTTACGTTTTCTATTTCTTCTTATCCAACTTGGCTTGAACCAATGGGGGAGGACATGAGCAAGCGATAGCGCTGCATAAATAACTGTGTTTAGAGCTACTAGGGTTGCCAAGATAATGAAGAACCTTGAGTGCAGGAAACTCTCCGGCAGAAGTAATCCACTCACAAAATTCAAGGTATTCATGCTCGAACCCCTTTCTTAGCCTGTTTAGGTTGATCTCCCCAGTGAGCAGGGCGCTTCAACGCCATATCAATAACACCTTTGACGAAGATGATGCCTAGGTACGTGTCATAGATCAGCTCAATGAACAAAGTGGCTGCGAGTAGCTTCGCTTTCCAGTTTGATTTCCTCACAGTCCAGACTTTTTCGGCAATGAAGATCAAGGCGGTTAGTATCCAAAACGGATACCAAACCCAAGTGTCTGAGCTAACTAGTTGTAGCCCAATCAAAAGGAAATAGGTCCATAAAGCAAAAACTGAATAAGCAAGCCCTAGCTGCTGGGACCAGTATCGAGCGGTTGTTGAGGTAACGCCGTAGGTGGCAATGTTCTCCATAGCTCCGCGTTGCCAGCGCAAGCGCTGACGCCATAGATCTCCAAGAGTTGGCATGAGTTCAGTTTCAACCATGCATTCCGAAGGGGAGACCATCAAAGCACCTAGGGACTTCAAGGCAATCGTTAGTTCATTGTCCTCGGTGAGGGCGTGGGTGTCGTAAACCTGCCCTTTAGTTCCAGGTAGAAGATGCCCTCGTTGTTCTGCAACAGTTCTAAGAGCTCTTGCTCTAAATATTGACGCTGTTCCAGTTAGAACAAATACTCTTCCTCGACGTCTATCAATCTCACGTGAGTATCGGGTGTATTCATTCTTTTGAATTTGAGCTAGAAGGCCAGGTACATCTTCTCCAAAGAACAATCCTCCAACGGCACTTAGTCCTCGATCATCTGTGAATCTCTTAGCTGCGGCCGATAAGAAACCCTGGCGAAGAACAGTGTCGGCATCCATGATCATGACTGTGTCGTTCTCACCTAAATCAGGAAGGATTGTTGCCAGCACTTGATTGAGTGCACCTGCCTTCTTCTTGTCGTTGTCGACACTTAGAAATACTTCAACCCCAAAGCTCTTAGCTACTTCAACTGTGTTGTCTGTGCAGTTATCTGCCACCACAATGATTCGATCAGGCTTACGATCTTGATTCATCAAAGACTGGATGGTTGCCCCAATGAGCTTTTCCTCATTGTGAGCTGGAATCAAAGCGGTAATAGTTACTTCACCATGAAAGACACCTTTGGTTGATCTCATCAAGACCCAAGGGGAGAGCTTCTTGTGAGCTTTGTCGTGTGAACGTCTGGAGAGGTTAACATCTCTTAGTTCCAAGCCAACAAATGCAACAACTACTGTCATACCAATTGCGATAGCAGCAATTACAGCAAACAGTGGTGGAGCCTGCCAGCTATAAAACAACTGGATTCCTTGAACAACGTAGGCAGCTCGAGGAGGGTCTGTAACTGTAAGGTCATTCATCTCTAATGCATACAAAACAAGACCGAAGGCGATGATGACTGTGCCGATAACCAATAGGCCTACCAGACTCTGGTACTTCCTGTTTCTGGGTTTTCGCCAGTTAGTCACGATACCCCTCCACTCAAAGTGCCAATATGACTACGTCTGTAGTCCTGTTCCCACAAGTAAAGCACATACACGTCCTGCAGAGATAGACTGGCGCTAATAGAGGAGCAAGCCGTTGGCAAATGATAGAGAAGTCTCAGATTTAAACCCTCAGCAAAGATTCACAGCAGAAATTGAAGAGCGTAGCCAAAAAGAAGATCTTCTTCTTGTAAAGATGCTCGTCACAAACATCCCAATCATTGAAGCAGAGTACGGTGAAGAGCTCGCTGCTCAAGCTCTAGAAGAACTAGGGCAGAGCCTGTCGAGAATCACAAACATTGCAAGCGTTGAGCATGTTTCCAGAGTCCTATTCGCAGTTAGAGCATTCGACGTATCCAATCCTTTGAACTTCATTCGTCAGGTTAAATCTCTTATCGCTGATGTGAACATCTCAGGTCACTATCGATTCCTTCTTGAAGTGAGCATCGGGGCTGTTGTAACTGAAAAGAACACAAATTTGAGTGCTCAGGATTGGCTTGGTCGCCTCAATCTAGCCCTAATGAAGTCAACCCGAACAGGTCAGCCTGAGCTAGCTGACAATAACGTCGCAACATCAGAACAGGTAAGAGAAGAATTCTCACGCCTAGTCCCAGGCTCTCCTCCGCCAGAGGGAATGCATTGGGTGTTTCAGCCAATCAACTTTGTCAGCACAGGCGAAGTCTGGGGCTACGAAGCATTATGCCGCTGGGATAGTCCAACTCTTGGCACAGTGACGCCTGAAGTCTTCATTCAGGTTGCAGAAGATCTGAACCTTGTTCAAATCATTGACTTCTGGACATTGAAAGCTGTGGAGAGTTCATACCAGGAACTAATGAAACACGGTGGTCAAGCTATCTCCATCAACATAAGCGCTCAGACTCTCGGTAATGACCATGAGTTCTTCACGGCAGTTGACCTAATGTTGCCAAAGATCAAAGAGGCTCACTGCTCTCTGATATTTGAGTTGACTGAGACTTCAGTTATTGAAAATCAAATCGACCTTGGCTTAGGTCTTCTTGGCTTACGCAAGCGTGGAGCTAAGATAGCAATCGATGACTTTGGAACAGGCAAAACAAGTCTCAGTGTCATTAGCAGCCTCCCAACAGACTTTGTGAAACTAGACGGCTCTCTCCTTCAGGTCGAAAGACCTGACCTGAGTCTTGGACTTCTAGAACTAGGCGTTAAGTTTGCTGATCTTGTTGGTGCAGAAGTAATCGTTGAGAAGGTCGAAACCGAAGCAGATCTTGAACTGGCCAGGAAAGTAGGGGCGAAGTTTGCTCAAGGCTGGCTATTTGGTCAACCTATTGACCTAAGAGCACCAGAACCAGGCAAGGCCTAGCAAGAGCTAGGAAACTTTCACAATTGCACTAATAATTACGCATTTATGCTCTAGAGCATTTATACTCTAATTATGGGAAGACAGCCTAAACAAGATAAAGACCAACTGGATAACTTCGTCGAACAGTGGCGATCGAAGAGAGACATATCCAGGCAAGAACTAGCTGATTTAGTGGGGGTTCACTATCAGACGATGAGCTACATCGAACGCGGGGAGTATGCACCTACCCTCGCCCTAACCCTGCGCCTAGCCGCAGCCCTAGATTGCAAAGTTGAACAACTATTCAAATTGAGAGTGAGTATCTAATGAAGACTCAGAGTTCAGTAATGTCTAACAGGCGAAATGCCAGGATTGAGCGGCTGTTGAGCTCACCACCAAGTGGTTTCTGGATCTCAAAGGGTTATAGAAGAACGCTGTCAGTTGTATCAGTTGTGTTTAGTTACTACTACCTAATTACTTTGCTCCTACCGGTGTCCATTAGCGACATGCTGCAAAACCCTCTTCGAGCCGCTGACGGCGTTCTCTATTTGGACAAGCTGGACGCGACAGAAAACTTTATTTATGAGCTTGCAAATGTTCTAACTGGATTTGGTACCTTCTCTCCTCTAATCCTTCTTACTTGTCTTCTTTTGCTCAGATCATCAATGCGCAGGATTACCTCTTTGCCTGATGAGTACCTTGATGAGCTTGAAATAGTTAACCGTGACTGGGCATTCAAAACCGGATATCTCGTGATTAGACGAGTTGGCTTAGCTTTGACGGTTATTGGATTCGCCACCTTATTCATTTTGTATGTCACACGTCCCAGAACTTGGGAGTGGCCAAGTCCTAAACACCCACTTCAAGATATAGAGGATGGGCTAGCTAAATATTTCGATGGCCTAACCGACGGTGGCAGCTTTGTCTTCTATTTCCAGATCATTGGCTTGCTAACTTTCGTGGCCTATGCTTTCCCAATAATCCTTTTGGCGTGGAGAGAATCAAAGTTCAATGAACCTCTTCCACAAATTGAGAATCAAGTCTTCAAGCAAGCTCCAGTGTTTGTTAAGTCCTACTTGAAAAGAGTCCTAATTGTTGTTGGTGGGTTTATAGCCAGCATCTGCATTGGTTGGTTTGTTCCTTATGCATTTTTGAACGGGCTGTTTATCTTTTCAATAATTTTGACCGCTTGGTTCGGACTCTATGTCTACATCTGGAGCAGCATAAAGACTGTTGAGATCCTCAAGGCTATAAAGTCAAAGACTTCAAATTCCACAATGGCGACCACTTTCTTCGTGATAACTCAGATTCTAGGGGCGTCAATGCTAACCATCTTTGTGCTCATATACTTTGTGATTCCTGGTCAGTGGAATGGAAACTCAGGTCAGATTAACCCGATTCTCTTGATTCTTATCCTGGGTATCTTGATGATTCCTGCACAGAGCCTCTCTGTAAGTTTTGCATCCAAACTCAGTAAAGAAGTTCAGCTGAAAGATTCAGCACCTACTGCTTGATTGCGATAGGCGAACCTGCAATTTGAAAGTGAGCAACAAATGAAAAAGCCAAGCATTTTCGTAGAAATTAGAAATGCACGAGTTGAACGCATTCTGGAAGCCAAGCAGAGTCGCCTCCTGACTTCACCTTGGATGAGAAGAACCCTCAGCCTGGTTGCAATCATTTCAAGTTATGCAGTCATGGCAACATTGCTTATTCCGACCCCATACACAATAAGCAAAACCAATCGAATCTATAACGACTACGAGGCAATCCAAGGCAACTGGATCTACTCAGTTAGAGACACCACTCAGGGCTTGGCAATTCTGCTTTTGATCTGGAGCTTCATTCTTCTTCGCATTTCAATGCGAAGAGCCACCTTACTTCCGAACGAGTATTTGGATGAACTACAGATTACAAACCGAGACTGGGCTTTCAAAAATGGTTACCTTGTCGTCAGAAGAATAGGTCTCGGAGCCGCCATATTCTTTGCATTCCTAGCAACGTTTGGAAATCAAATGGTGAGCTTCTCTGCGGGGAATGGACCAACAGTAAAAGCCTGGAGAGCCTTTGAGAGATACTTGTCAGATCTCAGCACTGCCGATCCATTCGGCTTTTATTTCAAAGCCTTCCTGTTGCTAGCTTTTGTTGCCTACTCATTCCCAATCATTCTCCTGGCATGGAGAGAAGCACGATTCCCAGAAGCTATTCCTGAGGTTCATGAAGAAAAGGAATTTAGCCCAAGAGAAAAGACCGCCAATTTATATTTCAAATTAATCAAATGGTTAGTTATTTGCTTAGCGGCAGCCTTCTCATCCCGATTTTCTATTGGGTCATTCCTGGAGCTCTTGTGCTATTCGTTTGGGCTTCAATCACCACCGCCAAGGGAATCATTATGGCTAAGAAAACCGGACTTGCTAGTGACCAGCACAGGCGTTGGGCAAACATCTCAACTGCGTTTCTGACGGTTACGCTAGCGCTTGGGCTGCTTGTTGGCATGACTGTGGTTACAGGTGTGCTGAATGCAGAAGATTCGTTCTTCCCAGGGTTCCCAAATTTGCTATTGGCCATCCTTGCGGGCTTGTTGATGATTCCAGCTCAATCACTATCAATGACCTTCTACGCAAAGTTGAAGACGACGGAATAGCTAGATAAATGACAGGTAAATTGCAAAATAGATTTTCTTCACTCGGCAGAACCAAGAACATACATTTGGGCATCATAGTTCTAACTTTTGTTCTTTATATGTACTTGCCAGTCTTTCCATTTCTCGGACCTAGAAATGGGCTCAATCCAGAGGGTCGGATCGTGATTCTCGGTGCTGGGATTGCTTGGATTTTATATAGCCTTGCTGTCTTTGTTTGGGTGTCTGTTAGAACACTAGAAGTTTTGGTGAAATCACGTAGAAACAACCCAAACCTATTCCAGGTCCTATTCACGATCGTCTTTTTTATTGGCACTCAGTTAATTGCCGGAGTAATCATTTCGACCGTAGCCATGGGCCGTGGGCTAGGAGCCCTTCCCCTTGTGTTGGCCTTGATCCTTGCTCAGTCTCTGTCACTTGTGTATTTGCCAGAGCTAGGCAAACACTGTGAGCCTAAGCAGGAAGAAAAAGGTTAGCTAAAGCGTCAGATAACTCTGAAACGTTATTGATAACCAGAGAGGCGGTCACTCTATCAATTACATGAGCCTAGTGCTTCCCAAAGGTATGCTCTTCTCATGACTAATTTAGACCGCCCTGAAATTGAACCAATGCTAGAGCCAGCTCCTAAGGAACTCACTCTAAAAGACATGATTATCGGAGAAGGAGCGGAAGCTCCTGCTAACTCTGTGGTGAATGTTCACTACCTAGGTGTTGACTATGAGACCGGTGAAGAATTTGATTCTTCATGGGGTCGCGGAGAGTCAATTGAGTTCCCACTGAACCGCCTGATAAAAGGCTGGCAAGAGGGTATTCCAGGCATGAAGGTTGGCGGCAGAAGAATGCTTATTTGCCCACCAGAGATGGCTTATGGTCCTGCAGGTGGAGGACATCGTCTTTCAGGCAGAACCCTTGTCTTTGTTATTGATCTTCTTGGAGTCAAGTAACCACTAGAACCTAGCGTTTTCGGTTTAGCGCTTGTAGGGACAATGCCTACAGATGTTTGCACAGCATTTGCCTTGTTCAACTAGTGATTTGGCGTTGAATACAAAGAACCCAGTTTCAGGGTCAATGTAGCCAGGCTCGCATTGCTCTAATGACTTATTGTGTTCAAACATGATCTGCTCGAAGAAGGGGTTCGACTCATTCAGCCTCTCAGGGTGAGGCTGATTCAGGTCTCGTCGAACCACATCTCTTTTAGGCATAAGAGGTCAATAGTATGTCTTGATTCAGTGAGCCAAGCGAAGGCACTCCTAGTGGCATGTGGATATGGTTTGCGTTAAAAGCTTTTGTTCGCTGTTTTAGACTGGCACCTGTAAAGACAACTGAGCGATTGTGTGATTGAGAGACTATGACAAATATCCGTGGCACCCTGATTGGCATCTATAAGGCTGATGGGGGATTAGTTGGCGAGTTAACTTACTTCTTCGGGCATTTAGTTGGTGTTAGAAGCTGCAGTCTTTGCGACATTACTCACTCCCCAGTTAGCAAGAAGAAGTCATACAAAGCCCTAGAGCAACACATGCTCACTGAGCACGGAATCCAGATGCGTATGATTCACCTGAATGAACGTAATGAGCGTGAACTTAAGGCTTCAGAAGGCCGAGAGCCATGTGTGTTGCTGGAGTATCCAGATCAGTCAATCTCGATGTTCTTAGATTCAACAGACCTAAAGGCGCTTTCAGGAAGTGTCAGTTCCCTAAAGAAGTTGATTACTTCAAGACTTGACCTATACCTGTAGCCAGAAAGTTGAAACCCCCGCAACTTCATAGTCGCGAGGGTTTCATTACTGGTAGGCCCCGTCGGGATCGAACCGACGACCCACGGATTAAAAGTCCGTTGCTCTAACCAACTGAGCTAGAGGCCCTTAGTGCTTTGTTGCTAGACAAGTTTATTACTTCTCCGGAGTGCTTAGGTGCGTTTAGCCAGATACTCCGATAGGTCTCTGATTACCCTGTTATCCACGCTATGACCTAGGCCGCTATAGACCTTAGCGGTTAGTTTTGTGTGCTGGGAAAGCCAATTAGTGATTCTTTCAACCATGTCTGAAGAGATTCTTGTGTCAGCTTCGCCTCTGCAGTAGAGAACATCTGGCTTTAGTTCCACTAAGCGATCATCTGCCGGCTGTTTGGCATCTAGCATAAATCCTGCCATTAGAACTGTCTTCAGTATTCGCTCTGGTCGAGTTCTCAATAACTGAGTTGCCATGAGAGCACCTTGGGAGAAACCAATAGGTATCAGTGGGCTAGAAGCTGGGAGAGTCTTATCAATCCATTCCCAGAGCTTCTCCGTGGCCTTTTCAATGTCTTCTTGAGGTGTGTAGTTGTCTTTGGTGAGCAGATACCACTCGAAGCCATAACCACCTGAACTAAGTGGAGCTCTTGGAGAAGCCCATGGCAGATTACCTGTCAATATTTCAGGAAGATCTTTCTCATCTGCACCATAACCGTGAAGTAATAGCGCAATAGGAGCTCCCTCTTTCAAATTCTCTAGGTTGGAAGAGATGTAGGTTGTTATTCCTTTAGCCATGAGAGTTTCTTTCGGTTAGTTTTTAGCAAAGGAGATTGTTGCAGCAACAGCTCTTTTCCAGTTGGCAAACAGCTCAGGACTTAAGGGTCCCGGTTCGAAGTGTTTTTCAATTGGGTTGAGGTTTTTTAGTTCTTCCATGGAACTCCAAAAGCCAACACCAAGACCAGCAAGGTAAGCAGCTCCTAGTGCTGTGGAGTCTAGGTGTATAGGTCTTTCCAAAGGAACTTCAAGAAGATCTGACTGGAACTGCATAAGAAGAGCATTGGCTGATGCTCCGCCATCTACTCTGAGCTTTGAGAGTTTGATTCCTGTTTTACTCATGGCATCGAAGATGTCTTTCACTTGGAAAGCGATAGCTTCAAGAGTTGCCCGAGAGATATGAGCGTCAGTGGTTCCTCTTGTTATCCCAAAGATTGTTCCAGTTGCCTCAGGGTTCCAATAAGGTGCACCCAGTCCAGTTAGTGCTGGGACGAATACAACACCACCGTTGTCGTCAACTGTTTTAGCCAGAGTTTCACTGTCTTCAGCTTTCTCAATTATCTTGAGCCCATCTCTAAGCCATTGAACTGCTGCTCCTGCAACAAATACAGAACCTTCGCTTGCGTATGTTCTTATTCCATTCAATTGCCAAGCAACGGTAGTAATAAGACCGTTGTCTAAGACTTGAGAATCGTCTCCTATGTTCTGAAGGATAAATGCTCCAGTTCCATAGGTGCATTTAGCTCCACCAACATCAAACTGTGTTTGACCAAATAGAGCAGCCTGCTGATCTCCTGCGATTCCAGAAATAGGAATCGTTAGTCCAAAGAATGCTTCTGGATCTGTCTCA
>JBDLVB010000012.1:0-10237 GCA_039805005.1 Actinomycetota bacterium | reverse complement strand
ATGGTTTGAATAGCTAGTGCCTTGTCACCGTTGTGAGCACTTCCATAGTTGGTGAAGGCGGTATATCCGCTGAAGATAAGTACGTAAATCTGGAAAACAATAAGAAACAGAACACCTGGGGCAAGATACTTAGCAGGCAACCCGCCCTTGCGAAGGTAGATCCAGTTCACAAGAAGCAAAACTGCAATGCTTATTCCTGCATGAAGAAGAAGTTCTTGGGCTAGCAGAACCATAATCATGGTTACTGCAACTGCATCGGTTACACCAAGGGCACCGAGTTTCCAAAGGGTACCGGAAAGGCTAGGCCCCTCCCCTTTTTTACTCAGATTTCTCAATAGAGCCATTGTTTTGCCTTTCGGTGCCTGAAGCTGTTTGGAATGCTAGACGCCAAACAGTGGGCACCTGATTAGATGCCCACTGCTGGTCTAGGTTGCTACTTAACTTTGTCGATTGCTGTCTGTAAAGCTTTCACCATGTTCGCCCAAGCGACATCTGGCTTCTTTTCTTTACCTTGGATGATTCTTGTCTGTGCCTTACCCCAAATGGTCCAAGCTGCAGCCATTGCTGGTGAGTTTGGCATTGGGACTGTGTTAGCGGCGTTTGCGAATCCCTTGATAACTGGGTTCACCTTTGCACGCTCAAGAGCAGCCTTGTTAGCAGGTGTCTTGTTGAAGTTGTCGTAAAGGCTGAACTGTGTTGCCTCAGAAGACATGAATCTCATTAGGTCTACAGCACCAGGTACGTTGGTGGTGTTGTTAGGACCTGATGCAACCATCAGGTAGCCGCGGATACCAAGGAACTGCTGAGCCTTGGTTCCAGTAGGACCTGTTGGTAGAGGATCGATGGCATAGCCTGAACCAATCTTCAGACCAGTCTTGCATCCACCAGCTCCAGATTCGATTGCGTTGATGTTCCATGCACCAGTCACCCAGTACTTGATTGCACCAGTGGTGACCTTCTTACCCTTGACAGTTGTTGTCTTTGTTGGGTTTAGGAAGTCACAAAGGATCTTTGCGTTTGATGGAGGACCAAAGAACTTGGTTCCCTTAGTTGCTAGCCACTTGGCAAACTTTGCACCGTTTGTTCCGCCCATACCGACTGTGTCAGACCAGTCACCCTTGTTAGTGCCTGATGCAATTGACTTGAACACAGGTGCACTGAACATGGTCTGGAATGGGTACAAGTGGTACGGGTCAGAGTTGGTTGCGTCGTAGTTAATTCCTAGTTCGCCATCCTTGATGTCATTTACTGACTTGACTGGCTTAGGAGCTTTCTTGACGTTGCGAAGGATTGCAATGTTTTCAGTCCAACCAGGAACTCCGTAGTACTTTCCGTTGAACTTCATGGCCTGAAGAGCTCCAGGAACGAAGTCGTCCTTGAAGTTTGCAGGAAGGTTGGCATCAATCGGAAGAAGTACGTTTGCCGCTACCAAGTTACCGATCCAGTCGTGAGCCGCACCTGCAAGAATGTCCGGACCCTGACCCTTTGGCACAGCAGTCTTTAGAACTTCTCTAACAGTTCCGAAGTCTCTTTCGACGATGGTTACGGTGTAGGCAGCGTTATCAGTGTCCCACTTTTGGACTCTCGACTTGATTGTGTCAAGAGTTCCCTTGTCCGCCCAGATAGTCAAGTTAGAGACCGCTGAAGCTGGATTAGCAAGGGTTAGACCGCTGCCAACAACACTGAGTGCAGCAATCAGACCTACTACTTTTCTTGTTCTATTTTTCATTTCCCATTCTCTCTTTGATTGAATTTATGGATTCTTTTGATTCTCTTATTTCCAAATGATCAGTGTGCTGTTGGCAGCAACTGAAACAACCTTTGTTTTCTTCAGGGTGCTCAGAGTAGTTACTCCAGCTTTATCTCCGGAGACTACTACTTTCCAATCCCCTACAGATGGCAGATTTACTTTCTGAGTTGTTGAATTCGGGTTAGAAATAACAACGATGGTTCCCCACTTGTCCTTCACAGCCTTACCGTTCAATGAGAACGCAAGAACATTGTTAGGAGCGTTTAGGAACTTCAAGTTAGCTTGAATGCTAGCTGGTGTGTTCAATCTAAAGGCAGGGTGAGCCTTGCGCATTGCGATTAGTCCCTTGTTGTAGTCAACAGTGAGCTTTTGAGTAATGCGCTCGGTCCACTTCAAACTGTTCACAGCATCTGAAGATCTGTAACTGTTGTGATCACCGTTCTTGGTTCTCAAGAATTCCTGACCAGCTTGAATGAACGCGGTACCTTGAGATGCAAACAATAGCGAAGAAATCTGTCTAGATTGTTTCGCAACAGCTGCACGAGACTTCTGATTGTTTACAGCCCAAAGCTTGTCGAACAGGGTCATGTTGTCATGAGCTTCAGCGTAGTTAACTGACTGGCCAGAATCTAGGGTCTGCCATGGAACAGTAAGCACGTTAGAAGGTGTGTGTCCGATAATTCCAGCCTTCAATGCGGTAAGTGTGCCACCTGGGTTGCCATTTACGTAACCGCCATCTGAAAGACCGTCAGGGCTACCCTTCACAGCATTTCTGATTCCGTCGTTGAAACCACCGATGCCAGGCATGTTTACAAGTTGAGTCTGGTTTCCCTGAGGCTGACCACTGTCTCCACCCATGCTCCAGGCTTCACCGATGATTGTTGCCTTTGGTTCGATCGCTCTAACAGCGCTCGCCACCTGGTTCATGGTGGTTACATCCCAAAGACCCATCTGGTCAATTCTGAAACCATCAAGCTTGTATTCCTTAGTCCAGAACTTCATTGAGTCAACAATGAACTTACGAACCATAGGACGCTCCGTAGCAGTGTCGTTTCCACAACCTGATCGGTTTGTTAGGTTGCCGCTTGCATCTTTTCTGAACCAGTATCCAGGAACGATCAAGTTCTGGCTGAATTCAGTCGCGCTTGCAACGTGTCCGTAAACAACGTCCATGGTTACTCTCAAGCCAGCTTTGTGCATGGCTTGAATAGCAGTCTTTAGCTCAGTAATTCGAGCAACCGGGTTTGTTGGGTCGCTTGAGTATTGACCTTCAGGAACGTTGAAGTGCTCAGGGTCATAACCCCAGTTGAAAGTTGGGCTAAGTTCATCTCCACCAGATGCGTAGTCATACATTGGAAGCAACTGAACGTGAGTTACGCCAAGTTCCTTCATGTAGCTAAGACCGGTTGAGCCTGAAACCTTGCCCACCTTAACACTTGTACCAAGCTGAGCAAGACCCTTGAACTTACCTCTGTCAGCAGCCTTTACACCGCTTGAAGGCTCGATTGAAGCATCTCTCACGTGAAGCTCGTACATGATTGAGTCTGCAGCCTTACCTGAGAAGGCAGGCTTAGCCTGAGTTAGGAATCCTGCAGGGTTTGTCTTTGCTAGATCAACAACAACACCGCGAACACCGTTAGCAGTAACTGAGCGAGCGTATGGGTCTACCGCTTCTTCGGTGTTTCCACCAACGGTCACTCTGTACATGTAAACCTGAAGGTGTCTGTCACCAATGAGTGAGGCAGTCCAAGTTCCCTTCACGCTCTTCACCATTGGAGTAACAGTTGCAGTGTTCTTCGCTGCATCTGCACTTGCATAAGTTAGAAGAGAGACTTCACTTGCAGTCGGTGCCCAAACTCTGAAGTCTGTTTTTGCACTTGTGTATGTAGCTCCAAGGTCGTCACCGTCATAGGTGTAGGCGTTGACGAACTCTGTGCTTGTGAAAATTGCCGCTGGATTAATCAATCTGCTTCCGAAAGTTCTGTTCGGATCTGCATCTTGATGAACAAGAGTTAGGTTCGAACCGATTGGAATATCTGTTGCAGTAGTGATTAACCACTGCTTGTTGCTAGCGGTTAGCCCGTTGTTAAGGTCCTTGATTTTCTCGGCCTTCAAGATTGCAGGAGCATCAGTTCCAGTGATAGAGAAACCTGCACCTGCAGTTCCATTTGCCTTGCTTAGAGTGACCTTGATGGTTCTAAAAGTCTGAATAGACGCTTCCCAAATCTCAGATGGAAGCGTGAAGCTTGAGTTGTTGTAGATATATGCATCACCCTGTTGAATCCAGATCTCAGCAGTCTTGTTGGAGTCAAGATTTACCAGACGATCAACGTCGACGTCCTTGGTCCATCCGCTCTTTAGTCTTGGGATTAGACCCAACTGAGTAACGTTTGGGGTGATTGGAACCTGAGTAGTTAAAACTGCATAACCGTTGGCGTCTAGCTGAGCTCCACTGAAAGGTGTTACCTGAGACTCAGGAAGTCCAGGATCAGCTTTGAATGCCCATAGCCATAGGCCCCAGTCCCCGTAGCTCGGAGGAACGCTAGTTCTCTTGTAGTGGACAGTTAATGTCGCACACTGTGCAGTTGGACAGGCTCCAGCAGCTGAGGCTGAAGTCACTGAGATTGACACAGGAGCAATCAAGGCGAAGGCCAGAATGGCAGGGAGTAAACGCTTTCGGATTGATTTCATAAACATCGACAAGTTGGTGCCCTTTCTATAGACAACTCAATACTATTTAGCCAAAGCCACGCGGAAACGTAAGACTCGTGGGTCGTTATGTAATCGTTTCCATTTTCAATACTTTTTAACAGAAATCTGGGCCCCGCTTTCACAGGGCCCAGATCTATTACTGTTTGGAACTAGTTAGCTGGTGGGGTAACTGTTACCTTCGCAGCAGGTGTTGGGCCTAGAAGTGCAGTTCCAACGCTTGGTGCTGATGCCTGGACGAAGACTTCCCATGTCTGAGGGTCTTCACCAACTGCAGGAGCAGTTACTGGCATTGAACAGTTTGAAGGCAGTGCCCACGCAGATGCGTCAATCGCTGCAAGTGTTGCCTTGCTCTCGATTGTGCAAGTAAGAGTGGTTCCACCCTTCTTTGCGGTCACAACGATCTTTGTAGGGAACATACCCTTCATTGATGGGTGTGCAGGAGCAACTGGAGTTACTGTTAGCTGTCCGTTAGCAAAGGCTGCAGTTGCACTCCAACGACCAACGAATGTTGGTGCGGTGTAGTGAGCGTTTGATCCACCTAGAGCTAGGTACAGAGAACCCTTGTCAGCCTTGATACCGTTTGTGAAACCGTCTGAGTTCTTGAAGTCACCAGACTGCTTTGCCCACTCGTTTGCAACGGTTGAGCGACGCAGAACGATACCAACGTTTGAAGCGTAGACAGTTGCAGTCTTTACGATTGCGTAAGCACCGTACTTGTCTTCACCAACGAATGGCCAACCTGTTTGAGTTGCACTGACTTTACCCTTGTATGGGTAGGTCTTAGTAGTAACCTTTACGGTCTTCTTGACGGTTGTCCACTTGCCCTTAACCTTGACCTTTGAAGTCACAACCTTGTTGGTTGTAGTGGAGACAGAGTAGTCCTGAAGCTTAGATGGAGCAACGCTTGTGTTCCATGTGTATAGGTTCCAACCCTGAGCCTGAGCGTCCTTCAACTTAGCGTTGATGTAAACCTTGTAGTCAGTGGTCTTGGTCAATGGGTATTCACGCTGACCAGTGTGGATGTTCCACCAGCTCTCGCCTGCTGGGAAGATGTTGTCTCCACCAAGTGGCTTGTCAGATGCAGGGATCGCAGGCTTTGCAGGGATTGCATCCTGGCTCTCGTCGTCATCTAGAGTCAATGGGTCATCAAGAACAGCAGGAACCTCTGGAGAAGCAGCTTGGCCATCCCATGATTCAGTTGTTCTTAGAACGTTGTTTAGAGCGGTTAGGGTTACAGGCAAAGTGAACTCTGCGTATGCACCGTAAGCGTCTTCACCAACGAAGTTTGGGGTCCAGTCCTGAGTTACAGACTCACCTGAAACAGTCTTGGTCAATGAGCCAATTGTGTTGTCAGTTGGTCCAACTGCATCGTTACCGGTGTTCCAGTACCAAATGTTCCAGTTCTCAGCAACTTCCTTAGGGACGTTCAAGTGGATCTTGAACGTGGTGCTTGGTAGAGCAGCCTGTGCTGGAGCAGCTGCTCCAACTAGACCAGCTAGACCTAGCGATACTGCCACCGCGGAGCTAACAGCCCGCTTGATTTGACGATTCATCTTTCAATGCCTCCGATTAGTTTTAATGTCTCCGCCACCAATGGAGCAGATTAAGTAAAAAATAACACCAAGTAAACGTTTGAATCTGTATTTTTACCCCAAAAACGGTCGCATTATGATAACGATTACATACACACCGTTACTGGGCGGAACGGCAAAATAATGGAGCTGTTGGGTTCAAGCGCTCCAAATCCCAGCAATCACGGGGATTTCTAGGTAGAAATCCTCAAATAGATCCCAGTGGATCAAAGGCGGGCTTGGCGACCGAGTTGTTTCGAGCCTTCTATCTAAAAGGTTTACAGGCTCAACGGCTAGTTCGAAATAGGAGTGTTTTTCGCTCCAAATGATGCTATTTACGGCCTATTTTTGAGACAAGGTTCAAAGAAATGGCGACTGTTTGACCAATTAGCAAGGCAAATAGTGCTGTGCCAAGACCAACCGTGCCGCCCAATAGCCAACCAATAACTAGGACAGTTAGCTCAATCCCGAGCCTGACGCGACCGATACGAATGCCGGTCTTGTAGTGCAAACCAGTCATAGCCCCATCTCGAGGCCCTCGACCCAAACCACAGGTTATGTATAGTGCTGAACCGAATCCAACCAAAGAGATACCCAAAAGCGTAAAGCCCAGTCCTGGCAGGAATTCTGTCTGTTTTGGGATGACAAGGGTGCCTATTTGCAGAAATGAAGCGATGATAACAATGTTTGAGACTGTTCCGAAACCAACCTTTTCCTTCAATGGAATCCACATCAACAGAACGCACACGCTGATAATGAAGGTTGTCAAACCGATGCTCATAGAGGTCTTTATAGAGAGACCTTGAGCAAATACAGTCCAAGGAGCATTACCTATAGAGCCTTGGACAAGCAGTGCTTCTCCTAGCCCGAAGATGGCTAAACCAAAAAAGAGAACGGCTACTCGATTTAGTGAAAGATCCCAGCTGCTCTTAGCAGTCCATGAGGTTACGGGGACGGTCTTCTGAGGACGGATGCTCTCAAGGATTGATCTTATATTCACCTTGCAAGGTTATCTCTACTTGTCCCACTTTGGGTTTTAGGACTAATGACATTGGCTTGACGAGGTTCAGGAGGTAGTAGGAAACCCTTAGAACCTAGGGCTCTAAGGGCATTGTGGTGGGGAGTGCGGGACTTGAACCCGCGACCGACGGATTATGAGTCCGCTGCTCTAACCGGCTGAGCTAACTCCCCCAACCACCACTAGTTTATTCGTCAGTACGCTTCAGTTTGTTCTTGGCGTTATCAACGGTCTTCTTGACGCCTTTTCTTACCTTGCGATCCACCTTCTTGGCCTGCTTAACAACATCTGCTCTGAGTTCATCTAGACCTTCTTTGATGTCATCGCCAAGCTCGGTGATTTTACCCAGGGCAACCAGTGCTTGTCTGCGGACTCTTAGTTCAGCTCTTCTGACTGCCTCGCTGAGACGTCCAATTGGGTTGTTGTAGTCCTCTAGGTTGTCATCACTCTCGCGTCTAGCGTCTTGGTCTCCCCTGTACAGGCCTTCAAAGATGGAGAGAGTCTTCTTGATGTCGTGAGACTGAATCAAGTGAATTGAGTTCTCTGAGAGGCGGTTGAGTTCTTCCTGGTCGGCTGTGGCAACCTTCAGTAGACACTCTGTGAACTGATCTACATCGTCTGGCTCGAATAGGTAGCCGTTATCACCATCGTGAACCAGGTGAGGAAGCGCCATAGCATTAGCGGCAATAACTGGACGCCCTGACGCCATAGCTTCCATAGTCGCAATCGACTGTAGCTCTGCAATAGACGGCATGGCAAAGACGGTAGCTCTTTCATAGGCCAGAGGTAGCTCTTCTTCTGAGATGTGCCCTAGGAACTTCACGCGTGGAGCAATCCCCAACTCGGCTGCTAGATCAGTCAGATACTTGCGCTGGTTACCGTCACCGGCAATTTCAACAAAGACGTCAATTTCTTTTGGCAATTTAGCTACAGCGTTTAGCAAATTATGGATGTGCTTTTCCCAGTCAAGTCTTCCTAGGAACAGAATCCTGAATGGCTTGTTAGTAGTCGGTGTTGTATTGGTGAAGTTAGTAGCATCAATTCCACAAGAAATAGCCAGAACGTTGCTCATCCCCGCGGCCTTCTCTAGAAGTTCTGCTGCTCTCCTGGTTGGGGTCGTAACGTGGTCAAAATTAGCCAGAACTTTTCCCGCGTCCTTCCAAAGCTTTGCTTTGAATTGCTCTTCTAGGAACTTAGGCAATGGGAGGTATCTCAAGAGGTTTTCAGGCATGATGTGGTTGGTTGCAACCAAGCGAATGTTTCTCTGCATACCGCTTCTCATGCAGATACGTCCGAGGATCAGGTGTGACTGTGAGTGAATTGCGTCTGGCTCAAAGCCATCAAGAATTAGATCAACCTTCTTACGAAGGGTGAATGGGTTTACATATCTAAGGGTCTTGTGAAATGGCACCTTGTAGCTACGGATACGGTGAACTGTCATTGGAACTGAGTCAATGATCTCGGTTGATGTTCCCCAAGTCTTGTTGAATGAAGGAGCGATGACGTGAACATCGTTACCGTTGCGGACTAACCCTCCCGCAAGTCTCTCGGTGAATCTGGCGGCACCATTGATGTCTGGCGGGAAAGTGTCTGAAGTTATCAGGACTCTAAGCGGATGTCCTGGATGTCTAGTTGATTGAGCCAAGGCTGAACCTGTCTTTGAATTTGAGTGCCCTAAGGCGATAGCTCAAGTTTACCCCAGAGCCCGCTTGGACTCCCTGATTATCTCCGGATGCACTTTGGACAACAGGAATACGCCAACTACGCTCATCGCTCCGCTGGCTAGGAAACCCAATACAACAGGCAATGGAGCGTTCATAGCCTCGTTAAGTAGGACTATACCGATGCTTACCGCAACCAGAGGGTCGATGACTGTGAGTCCTGCTACAACCAGATCCGGTGGTCCAGATGCGTATGCGTTCTGAACAAACCAAGCTCCTAGGAATCCTGCTGCCAACATACAGAGCAGAGCTAGAAGTGTTAGACCATCGGTGACCAATTCGGCTTCAAAACTAACAATTCGATTGAAGCCGTCTTGCTGGAAAAGTCTCTTAACGACAACCTTTGTCAAAGTAGCCACGAAACCAAACAGAGCACCGGCTCCGATGATGAATGTGATTGGTTTGAATCTTGATGCTCCCCTAGCAAAGATGTATCCAAAAGTTGTGATGAGCAGAATCGCCATCAAGAGAATGAGAAGAAGTGCGTTGTCATCAATTGGTGGTTCTTTAGCAAAGTTTGCTGCCATTACTACAAAAGCACCCAATCCTGTTGTGCACAAAACAATTGCGAGAATGGATGCTTTATTCAGTTTGGTTTTTGTGATGCGTGCATTGAGCAAAGAAGTAATCACCAATGCGATTGCACCAATTGGTTGAACCAAAATTAGTGGTGCTAGCAAAAGTGCGGTGAACTGAAGTGCAAGAGCTCCAATAGTGAGAGCTAAACCTGTTAGCCACTGCGGTCTTCTGAATAGGCCAGCCAATTGTCCAAGCTTGAGATGAGATCTGCCTGAGAGTGCAGCTTTCTTTTGATCACCAACTGCTCCATTTTGCAGCTGGGTGCCAACGGCAAGTAGCACCGCTGACAACAGCGCTAACCCAATCGCTAAGACTCTCAATTGATCCCCGACTCCTCTTGATTATTACCTTCATAGCCTACCCATCCCTAGCCTTACTCCTTAGGGTAAATTTGAGAAATGACTATAAGACCTATCTGCATCACTGGCAACCCCGTTCTACATACCAAAGCCCAAGAAGTAACTGTTTTCGATGAAGAACTTCGTGAATTGGTCCAAGACATGTATGAAACCATGGACGAAGCTCCTGGCGTGGGGCTAGCCGCACCGCAGATAGGCGTAAACCTTAGAATCTTCGTCTATGACTGGGATGCTGAAGACGGCTCTGCTCAAAGAGGTGTTGTAATCAACCCAACTCTTGAGATCTCTGAAGTCCCTTCTGAGGAGCCTGATTGGGAATCAGATTCCGAAGGTTGCCTATCAGTTCCAGGCGAGAGATTCCCGCTAAAAAGAGCTGACAAGGCAACTCTTAGAGGCGTGGACCTAGATCAGAACCCAGTACATATTGAAGCTGAAGGCTGGTTTGCACGTATCTTCCAACATGAGTTTGACCACCTAGAGGGCATCCTGTATGTGGACAGACTTATTGAGGAGTACAAAGCGGAAGC
>JBDLVB010000011.1:0-13801 GCA_039805005.1 Actinomycetota bacterium | reverse complement strand
CCAAACTCTGTAGTTGTTGGAACTGGAATCTCAACTGATGAACTAACTCTTGCCAAGAGTGCTAACTACGTTTCAGTTCGAGGGCCAGTAACCGCTCGTGTGGTTAAGGAGTCCGGTGGTCCTTCTGTTGAAAGCTTTGGTGACCCTGGAGTTCTTATATCTCGAATCTTCCCTGTTGAAAGAACCAAGACCAACGGAAGAGTTGCGCTAGTTCGTCACTTCACACACAAGCCAATTCCGCTAAAGCTTGAACCAAACATGGATGAGTTAGACATCTTTATGTCTCACCCAGATGACATCAAGGTGTTAGTTGAGACACTCAACCTTTACGACCGTGTTGTCACATCAGCTATGCACATCTTCATCACCTGCCAGTCATATGGAATTCCATGTGCTCTGGTTACCTTTGAAGGATTTGAAGATTCAGTGCACGGCAACGGAATCAAGTATGGGGACTACGCTCAAGGTGTTGGTCTTGAATCAATTAGTCCAATTCCGGTTAGTTTGGATTTCCTAAAGGTTGACTTTGAGAACCTAACTACCGATCACAAGATTTCTGACGCAAAGTTAGATGAAGTAGAAGCAGCAATAGTCAAGGGTCTAAGTTACCTTTAGACAAGAAGCTCTAAGCGAAGGAAATTAATGTTTTATTTAGTGCGAATAGTCCTAAAGACTTTCCTTGCCTTGCTGCCTAGAGGTAAGCACCGCAACAAAGCTATTGGACTAGCGGCTATTGCAACTATTGTTCCTTTGTCTCAACTCTTTGTAATCCGAATCTTCAGCAATTTGATTTTGGAGGGTAAAGATCAACCCTTCGCGACTCTAGTTGTTGACTTCACTTTGGTTCTTGTCATGTTTGCTATTTCCCACCTAGCCACCTACTGGCAGAAGACCTACCGAGTCAAAGTTTTCAACGAAGCACTTAACTCAAGGCCTGGCGTTCGAAGTAAAATGACTGAATCTTGGGAATGGGCACTGACCTTTGAAACCAATAACCTGCTTCACACCTTCACACAGATGCTGGTTCTTGCAACGTTCTTCTTGGTAGTCAACTGGCAATCAGGTTTAGTCAACGTCGTTCTTGTTCTAGGTGCCATGATGATCATCAAGTACATGTTCATCAAGCAAACCGCTACTCAAGAAGCATTCGCTCTTGCTCAGAAGAACAAGCAGCCTGTTACAGCATTTGCAAAGGTAGCTGCTCGAATCAAGTCTGCTGAAATGGGAGCTCTTGTTGCCAACGGTGCATTCGTAGTTTCACTAACCGCTCTTCTGCTGTTCAGCGTGCAAGGAACTCTTGCTCCTGCGGATGCGGTCATGCTATTCCTTGGTTTCCGCATGCAAAACAACAACCTAGGACTAACAAGCGGCTCACTAATGAGATTTGCAAGAGCAAAGATCCTTAGCGAGAGCGGAGCTAAGGGTAAGCCTGCAAAAATTGATGATGAAGACGAGTTGGGCTAAAACTACCGATGGTGTCTCTAACCTTCGGATACAGCACACTTGCTAACCGCCTATCAAACATCCAGCTTCCTGATCTATCCCAGCATCCAGATTGGGATGTTCTCATCACAGTTCAAAGTGGCACTGCCAATGCACCCGCTGAAACCGAACTAGCTAAAGCGCCTACCGGTAATAATGTTGAATTGCTCTCTTTCCCAGGAGTTGGGGTTACCAAACTTCGTAACCAAGTGCTCAACAACGCCAAAGGTAAGTACGTAATCTTCTCTGACGATGACATCACCTTTAATCAAAAGGGAATAGAAGAAGCTATCGCATACCTTCAATCAACCGGTGCTGGCCTTGTTCTAGGTCAGGCAGTTGATGAAACTGGTACCTTACGTAAGTCCTATCCGAGCCAAGTGGAACAACTAAACAAGTTCAACAGCGCCAAGGCTGCTACCTACGAAATGATTGTTGACCTTAAACAGGTCAAGGCTGCCGGAGTCCTATTTGATGAGAACTTTGGTGCTGGTGCTGAGGTTACCTACCTAGGAGATGAATACATCTTTATCTGCGATCTAGTTTCTGCTGGTGTTCGCTGTGACTTTGTGCCTATCGTCCTTGCGACGCACCCAACTGTTAGCTCAGGCAGCGGCTGGGGAACAGACAGAGACCGCATCGCCAGGGCTCTTATCTTTGATCGTGCCTTCAAGGGCAACAGAACCCTGCCTTTTATGGCTAGAGCTGCTTTCGGTCTAAGAAAAGTGGGTAAAGAGCTAACCTTCGGAAGCTATCTTCGTTTCATTTTCAAGCGGTAGATTCCCTGAAAAGTTCCTGAATAGCCCCGAAATCAAGGGACCTTTTCCCTCTTTAATTCTTAGTCCTTAGGGTTAGACTTCTATAAACCTTGCGTTTTGTGCGAAACGCTTAGCTCCGAAGGGCACCTTGTTTCGCAACGTAACCTCTTTACAAATTGGCTAATCTGCGAATCCAGGACCTTTCAAATCAAGTGGTCACTAGTTAGGTAAAGAACATGAAAACGAGTAAAAAGACTTTCGCAGCAGTTTTGCTTGCCTCACTTACTATCGGAATTCTTGGCATAGATGCCAACGCACTTACTCCTGTAACAAAGGCAACCAAGGTAGCGGTTGTGACCACAGCTACTTCTGCAACTGTTACTTGGAACCCGTTTGCTAAAGGCAAAGTGACCGGTGTCAAAATCATTGCTGCCAATGGTTCCAGAAAAATAACTAAGACTCTTTCAGCGACAACTAAGTCATATAGATTCACTGGTTTGTACCCGAACTCTACATACGTATTTAGCGTGTATGGAGTTAAAGGTAAAAGCACATCTGCTGCAGTAGTTGTAAGAACTAAGACCAAAGTATTCCTATATGAAAACTCAACTTTCTTTGGTCAGCCTGATGACATGATGATTGGTGCAGCAGATCAGAAACTGTTTGCTCTTCCAACCGGTGGTGAAACCAACTTCTCGACAACCACTCCAACTGTTTGTTCTATTGTCAAAGTAGATGGCGATAGTTTCCTCAGAGCAGTTGCAGCTGGAGATTGCACCGTGGTTGCTAGTAGCCCAGGCAATAGCCAATACAAAGCAGCTCCTGATGTGATCAGAAACGTAACTGTTTCTATTCCTATGGGATCACTTGAAAAGACTTTGCTGTGGTCAGAAGAATTTGATGGCGAAGCAGGAGCGGGGCCTTCAGCAGATAACTGGGTAGTCGAACTTGGAGATGGCTGTAATGCTGCTCCTGGTTGTGGTTGGGGAAACCAAGAGTCACAGGCTTATGCAGCATGTGCTTTGAAGCAGAGCGGTGATGGAATCATGAGCATCATTGCTTCTACCCGACTAGCAGAGCCTTCCTGCACAACAAACAAGAACTGGACCAGCGGTAAGTTCACTACCCAAGGTAAACAGCACTTCACTTACGGCTACTTCGAAGCACGTATGAAGATGCCTGTTGGTGGAGGAACCTGGCCTGCATTCTGGACTTTGGGAAGCAACATCGCCACTGTTCCATGGCCAAGATCTGGTGAGCTAGACATCATGGAGTACGCAGGAAACGCTCCTACTAAATCAACTTCAGCCGCTCACTATGCAAACTCTCTAGGATTGCACGAATACAAGAGTGGTTTCCAGACTCACACTGCTCCACTGTCTAATGAATTCCACACATATGGAATGCTCTGGACACCTAACACTGTGACCTTCACATTCAACGGAGAGACAACATTTGTCTTGAAGAAGTCTGATACTGGACTAGCTAACTGGCCATTTGGGCCAACTGCAGCTGGTGTTCACCCGAAGATGTATTTGATTTTGAACCTTGCGATGGGTGGAAACTACGGTGGTCGTATCGCTGGTGGCTTCACCAAGGCATCGTTCGATATTGACTACGTTCGCTACTACAGCACAAATGGTTACGGTAGCGCTCCTACCAACAACTAATTACTGAATTAGTTTTGAGGGAAGCCTAGGTTAATTCCGCCGTGGCTTGGATCAAGCCACCTGCTGGTTACTGTCTTCTCTCTTGTGAAGAAGTGCACACCCTGCATACCGTGAGCTTTAGTATCTCCAAATAGTGAACTCTTGAATCCACCGAATGAGTAGTAAGAAACTGGAACAGGGATAGGAACGTTTATTCCAATCATTCCTACCTCTACTTCATTCTGGAACTTTCTAGCAGCTCCACCATCATTAGTGAAGATTGCTGTTCCGTTTCCATAAGCACCGCTGTTGATTAGCTCTAGGCCTTCTTCATAGCTTGCAACTCTCACAACAGAAAGAACAGGCCCAAAGATTTCGTCTTTATAAACTCTAGAAGATGTTGGAACCTTATCGATAAGAGTCGGACCAAGCCAGAATCCGTTCGCGTCTCCGTCTACTTCAATGCCTCTGCCGTCAACAACTACAGTTGCTTTATCTTCAATGGCTATGTCGATATAGGTTGCGACTTTGTCTCTGTGTTCTTTGGTTACTAGTGGTCCCATGTCACAGTTTCTAGTTCCATCGCCAACCTTGAGAGTCTTCATTCTTGATTGGATCTTTGCAACAAGTTCATCAGCAATAGGTTCCACCGCAACCACAACAGAGATTGCCATACAACGCTCTCCAGCTGAACCGAAGCCTGCGTTGATTGCTGAATCAGCAACCAAATCTAGATCTGCATCAGGAAGCACGAGCATGTGGTTCTTAGCTCCTCCTAGTGCTTGAACTCTCTTGCCGTGAGCGGTGCCTGTTTCATACACATACTTGGCAATTGGAGTTGAACCAACAAAACTGATCGCTTGGACTTCACTGTTAGTCAGAAGCTCATCAACGGCTACTTTGTCTCCCTGAAGTACATTGAAGACTCCGTCAGGTAGTCCTGCTTCTTTCAGTTTCTCTGCCATCCAAATAGCAGCAGAAGGATTCTTTTCTGAAGGCTTTAGAACAACAGTGTTTCCCGCTGCCAAAGCAATTGGGAAGAACCACATCGGCACCATTGCGGGGAAGTTGAACGGGCTAATGATTCCAACAACTCCAAGAGGTTGTTTGATCGAGTAGACGTCAATAGATGTTGAGACTGATTCGCTATAAGAACCCTTTAGGTGAGACGCCATTCCTGTTGCATACTCAACAACTTCTAGTCCTCTGGTGACCTCTCCCAAGGCATCTGGCAGAGTCTTGCCGTGCTCTTGAGTGACAATCGCTGCCAACTCTTGCTTAGAAGCGTTCAGAATCTCCCTGAAGTTGAACATGATCTGCTGACGCTTGGTAAGTGAAGTGTCTCGCCAATCTGGGTAAGCATCGCTTGCGGCTTGGATAGCAGCTTGAGCATCTTTGGTTTCAGCCAGAGACACTTCCCTGATTACCTCTCCTAGGGCTGGGTTATAGACCTTGCCAGTTCTTGAAGATGAGTTAGCTACTAGAGAGCCGTTGATGAAGTGCATGACTGTGGTCATGGTTTATTCCTTAGTTTTTGATTGTTTTGCCCAGGGCTAATACTTTGAATCCTGCTGATTGCCACTTCACTACATCTAGGACATTTCTGCCATCAATAATGAACTTGTTGTTTATTCCAACGATGGTGCTTGGATCTAGCTGACGGTAATCTTGCCACTCTGTTGCTAGAACCACTGCATCCATTGAACTGAATGACTTTAGGAGATCTTGTTCAGTTGCAAGCTCAGGATGCTTCTTGTTGACTCCTGGCAGAGCAATCGGGTCATGCACCATTACAATTGCTCCAGCTCTCTTGAGTAGCAAAGCAATCTCAAGAGCTGGTGAGTCTCTAACATCATCACTGTCAGGTTTGAAAGCAGCACCTAGAACTAGAACTGCTTTACCTGCAAGAGTTCCTAGTTCCTCAGTCAACATGTTTAGAACACGCTGTCTTCTTCGAATGTTAATCTTGTCAATCTCTTTTAGATAAGCAACTGATTCCCCAACACCAAGTTCCTCTGCTCTAGCCATTAGAGCTCTAATGTCTTTAGGCAGACATCCACCACCAAAACCAACACCGTTACGTAAGAACTTGTTACCAATACGTTCGTCATAGCCGATAGCAGTTGCAAGTTGAGATGCATCTGCTCCTGAAACTTCAGCTATTTCAGCCATCGCATTGATGAATGAAATCTTGGTTGCTAGAAAAGCGTTAGCAGCTGACTTCACTAATTCAGCGGTTGCAAGATCGGTCACAATGAGAGGGACACCATCCGAAAGCATTGGGGCGTAAACGGTGCCAAGCATCTGCTCTGAGAGATCGTTGGTAACACCAATAACTAATCGATCTGGGCTTAGTGAATCCTCTAATGCAGTTCCTTCTCTTAGGAACTCAGGGTTCCAAGCGAGGTTTACTTCAAAGCCACAAAGCTTGCTGAGCTCTTCATTCAATAGTGCAGCTGTTCCAACAGGAACAGTTGATTTTCCGACTACAACGGCACGTGAATTTAGATAGGGGGCTAAATCTCTAATGGCTGAGTGCAGGTAGGAAGTGTCAGCAGCTAGAGAACCTTCTAGTTGCGGTGTACCCACACATATAAAGTGAACGTCAGCGTCTTTAGAAGATTGATCATGAGAGGTTCTAAAGGAAAGTCTTCCTGAGGCTAGCTGGGCTGCAAGTTCTTCATCAAGCCCAGGTTCAAAGAAACCAGCACGACCCGAACTGAGGCTATCTACCTTGGCTTGGTTTGGCTCAATACCTATAACGGTGTGACCAATCTTGGACATGGCAACGGCGTGGGTTGCTCCTAAGTAGCCAAGCCCGATAACAGTTACTTTCATTGCCATGAAACCAGTCTAACCGTGCCTATAAATGCGGCACTTAGCCTAATGAAGCTAGCTGTTCTCTGCTCTAAACACGGCCACAATCGCGTTAGCGTGGCCATGACCCATGGCATGGGTTTCCTTGAGGTAATTGACCTGCTCTAGGTGTTTGAGATCTTTGACCTTCTTTAGTTCCTTCATCCAGAAGGCAATAGGTTTGCCATACTTTGCCTCAATGGAAGGGAAGTAACTCTTAGGTCCTTTTACTGGTTCAGCCATTCCTCGATTTTAGTGAAGCATCTGTCATTATGAAACCCATGGAAACTTACAAATACCTCAGAAGAGTTCTTTTCACAGGAGCTACAGTTTTTGGCTTTAGTGCCCTGCTACTACTGGTTGCACCAACCTTATTCAATGAACTCCTAGGCATCAGTTCAACACCTGAACTTGATTGGGCTATGAGAATGATCGGGCTCACGCTGGTTGCTCTGGCTGGAAACATGATGAGCGTATCTCTTCGAGGTAAAGATTCAACAGTTAGATTCTCTGCCCAAGTTATGGCGGTATCTGCCTTTGGACTAGGTGTTCTCACCTTGCTAATACCCGTTCAAACACTTACTTGGTTTGACTATGCGTATGCAGCTGTCGGTTTTGGATTTAGCCTTGCCTACCTAGTTGGACTATACAAAGGTCCAAAATTGAATCACAAAGATTAGAGAAGTACTTCTTCCCCATCTTTAGGTGCTTTAGATTTCCAACCTAGCTTGGCAACTATCGAATCGCTGAATGATTCAGCAACTCCTGCTTCACCGTGAACAACAAAAACCTGACCTGGTTCCTCTGAAGAAGATCGCAGCCATTCAATGAGTTCATTTGAATCAGCGTGAACAGAGAACTCAGCAATCTGCTCGATTCGAGCTCTAACTGGAACCAGTTCACCGTGCATCTTTACCTGTTCCGCTCCATCAACTAAAGATCGACCTCTAGTGCCAATGGCTTGGTAGCCGACAAAGAGAACTGTGTGTTTTGAGTTCGGCAACATCTGTCTTAGGTGATGAACAACTCGACCACCGGTTCCCATACCTGATGCAGAAATAATGATGCAAGGTTCATTCGGGTCATTAACAGTCTTTGACTGTTCTACTGTTTCTAACTCAACTAGTGAACCAGGGTCAAAGGGATCACGACCAGCCCACTCTTTGCGAACATCTTCACGTATCTCTGAAGAGCCTTCGTTGATTGCCTCACGGTAATAGTTGAGTGCTTTCAATGCCATCGGAGAATCAGCGAACACTGGAACTCTTCTGATCTTCCCCGCTTCCATGAGCTCTCTGATTCTCACGAGAATGATCTCAGTTCTATCAACTGCAAAAGCAGGGATTAGAACTGAGCCACCGCCGTCGATTGTTTCATTGATAGCTGTTTCAAAATCTGTAGAGGAGGCAACATGCTCACGGTCACCGTAGGTTGACTCAGTGATTAGTGCATCAAATCTTCCAGCAACGATCTTGTCTGGATTCACTAGTAGTGGATGCTCTTCACGTCCTAGATCTCCTGAGAACATTAGCTTCTTACCGAAGAATTCAATCTCCAGTGTTGCTGCTCCGAGGATGTGACCTGATGGATGGAAAGTTACGAAGGTTTGTTCTGCAACCTGTATCTTTTGGTTGAACTCTTCTTCTTGGAATCTTTGAATGGCCTTCTCAGCATCGTCTTCATCGTAGAGAGGCTTAGGCGGGTTGTGTTTGCTGAAACCTTTTTTAGCTGCGTACTTTGCATCTTCGGTTTGGATACGAGCAGAATCTCTAAGAATTACAGCAGCTAGCTTGGCAGTGAACTTCGTTGAATGGATCTTGCCCTTATAACCCTGCTCGATCAGCTTTGGAATATAACCGCAGTGATCTAGGTGCGCGTGGGTTAGTAGCACAGCACTGATCTTTGCTGCATCTATAGCAAGCGGTGCCCAGTTCCTCAGTCTCAGTTCTTTGAGTCCCTGAAAGAGACCGCAGTCAACCATTACGTGGGTCTCCCCGCAGCTCAATAGGAATCTAGAGCCTGTAACTGTTCCAGCTGCTCCAAGGAAAGTGATTGTTGGTTGTTCCCCGATAGTTGTCATGACTGAAGTCTATGACTCATTGAGTGGGACAATCTAGACATGGTGAAACTACTCAGGCGTTACTGGTTCCTGTTGCTTGCTCTTGCAAGTTCAGTGACCGGCTTCGGCTTGAACTTCAACTCTCCTGAACTAGCAAAGATAGCCTGGTCCTTTGGTGCAGCTCTTGGTTTGATTCTTAGCGTTCGCTGGCTGATATCCGCTATCAAGGAGAAGGCTCTGGGCAGCGATGTTCTAGCCGTGTTAGCGATCATCGCAACAGGGCTTACCAACGAATGGTTCGCAGCCTCTTTGATTTCTCTAATGCTCGCTAGCGGTAGAGCACTGGAGCTCTGGGCTCAGGGCAAGGCAAGTAGGCATCTTGATGAGCTAATGAAACGTGCTCCAGCGTTCGCTCATGTCGTTTCTAATACTGGTGAAGTAACAGACATCGCTATTAGTGAAGTAGTTGTGAAGACAAGAGTTCTTGTTCGATCAGGTGAGGTTGTTCCAATAGATGGACTTCTGGAAGAAGCTGGTTTATTTGATGAGTCAGCACTAACGGGTGAATCTCTTCCTGTTTGGCGAGAGGCAAATACTTCGGTTAGTTCGGGTGTAGTAAACAGCGGTAAACCAGTTGTGATAATCGCAACAGCAACTGCAGCGACAAGTACATATGCAAATCTGATTCAACTTGTTGCTAGCGCTAAAGACCAGGCATCAAAAGGTGTCCGTCTTGCAAATGTTTGGGCAGGTCGATTCGTACCACTGGCATTACTAATTGCCCTCGGCACATACTTAATCACGCAAGACATCAAGCAAGCGGTTGCTGTTTTAGTTGCTGCTACCCCATGTCCTCTAATCCTTGCTGTTCCTGTTGCACTAGTTGCGGGTATTTCAAGAGCAGCTCAAGTTGGAGTAATCATCAAGGAAGGTTCTGCTATCGAGCAACTTGCTCAAGTTGAAGTTGTTCTTCTAGATAAAACAGGAACTCTGACTGAGGGCGGTCCAAGAATTACAAACCAGGTTTTTGCTGAAGGCAGTGACCCTAAACAGGTACTCACTCTTGCAGCGTCACTTGAACAAACCAGTGCAAATATTGTTGCTAGAGCAATGGTTGCTGAAGCAAAACTTTTGAATTTGCAATTGAGTTTGGCAACAGAAGTCACTGAGATTCATGGGCATGGTCTAAGTGGCATAGTTTCCGGACACAAAGTAAAAGTCGGGCAACCTTCCATTCCTTTAGAGCCATGGGCAAACCTCACAAACGCTCTTCTAGTTGAAATAGTTATTGATGGCAAAGTAGTTGGCTACCTAGGTTTAGATGATCCCCTACGAGAGGAATCACTTGAAACGGTCAACCATCTAAAAGCCCTTGGGGTAAAGCGAGTACTCATGGTCTCCGGTGACAGAAAAGAAACAGTAGAAAACATTGCCAACCAACTTGGGGTAACAGAGTTTTTTGCTGAGTGTTCCCCTACTCAAAAACTAGGAATTCTGAAGACTGAGAAGGAAGCGGCCAAGGGAACAGTTCTCGTGGTCGGAGATGGAATCAACGATGCGCCAGCCATGGGGGCTAAAGGAACAACGGCAGCCAGCCAAGCAGCATCAGTAGTGATAGTTGAAGACTCTATTCGCCGCATCGCCAATGCCATAGACATCTCTCAAATTGCACGAACCAGAGCCTTGCAGGCAAGCACCATTGGAATGTCTCTAGCTATTGTTGCCATGCTGTCGGCTGCTTTGGGGTACCTGAATCCATCTCAAGCAGCCTTGGTGCAGGAGCTCATTGATGCAGCCTCAATTACCTGGGCTTTAGTTGGCAGAAAGCCTAAGGTCTAGTTCGTTACAAACAAGACATTTGGGTTGTAGCTTCTAACCTTCACTGACTTTGGGCTACCCCTTCTCATCCACTGATGTGGCAAGCCAGTGATTGCGCTGACCCTGATCGAGTGGGGCGCGTATTTGAAAGTGGACTGCACATTTTCTAATGGAGTGTTTGACTCAGTGCGATTCTTTACTCGTTGGGTAAAAAGAACATCCCCGTTCATGTCTAGGTATTCAACAAGGGTCGAATCAGCTTCTTGATTTGGCTTTATTGTGCAACCAACCGAAGACTTCTGGTTTGAGATAGAGCAATCAGAATATTCAGGAGCGGCTAAATCTCTTATGGTGACAACAATTGGATCGCTAGGTTCACTCCAAACTTCTCCCCAAGTGTCATTGACTACCTGCATGATTCGGTAGCTAAATGTCTTACCGTTTACGTCTTCATTTGGTTGCATGCCTAAAACGATTCTTTGTCCTGCCGCTATTCGAGTAACAGCTCCGTCAGATCTGTAGATTCTCCACTGGTCAGTAGGTTGAGCATTAGGCACATCAAATTCAACAGACAAGATGTCATTGTTCTTGACGGTGATTCCAGTCGGTTTAGGTGGTGTTGCTGAAAGCAAAACATATGGTTGATATTCACTGTCTGCTATTTTGTATCCACCACAGTTAGCTTCATTTTTTGCAACAACATAAAACAGCGATGGTTGAGTACCTTTACCAGTGATGCTAAAGAAAGTGTCTGTGGTGCAGAAGAATTCTCCAGTTGGTAGATACCTATATTCATAACTCAAAGCACCAGGCACTTCATCCCAATCAAATGAGATTTGATCTGAGGAGATATATGTTGTGGTCACCGGCATAGTTGGATCAACTGCATCCACTCGACTAAATGTCACTGGGACTCCTAGGCCCAATTGTGAATACTTATTCAGCAAGCGGAAAGAACCTGTGACTGAAGAAGCCTGCGTCTCGATATCACATTTGAAGTAATAAATCTTCGGTGCACCATCAGGAGACGGAGAGTATCCAGAACATGGCACTTGCTTGCCATCTTGTAATTCGAAGAGAGCTGCTACTGTCCCGCTCGTCATGAAGAGTTGATCGACTTCGGCGGCAAGATCGCTCGTGGTAATTCTCAGTTCATTACTGCTAGCTCCTTTTTCTATAACTGTCGGAGCTTGAGGTGCGGTGAGATTTTGTAGTACGACTAAAGACGGTTCAGAAACTTTGCCGTCTCTTCTTATTTGGAATGAATAGCTTCGATATTGTTCCCCAGAAACAGTATGCCCAGAGGTTGCACTTCTTTGAATCAGTTTGTTGTTGGAGTAAAGATCAGCTGCTCCTCCAGTCCAGGTAAGGCTAATGTCAGTTCCTGTCACACTTGCTATCGGTTTAGCTAAGAAGTCCTGTAGACCTAGTTGCTTAGCAAGGTTGACTGCGTTCAAGGCACTTACAATCCCTGCTCCGGTGAAATACTCCTGGGGAAAGTAATTCTCAACCTCGTTGTTACAGGTCCAAACTTTTGTGACGGAGTCTTGTTGGCAGAAGTCCCAAACCTTAGGTTTTACCGCTAGAGCAGGCTTGGTTGTTGCCTGCAAAATAGCTTGAACCTGCTGAGGGTTTAGTTCTGGGTTGACGCTTAGAACAAGAGCGGCAACCCCAGCCACAAGTGGCGTAGCAGCTGAGGTTCCACCAAAGCCATTAGTTGGACCCACTGGATCGTAAGTAGTGTTATTCACTCCAGGAGCCACGATGTCTAGGTTGGGTCCCCAGCTTGAAAAGGAAGCACGTGCTTTGGTTTGATCTGTTGCCCCTGTGGAGATCAAACCTGGAATTGTGTAGGAGGCTGAATAGCCCTCTGAAATAACCCCTTGTTTACAGAATCTATTCAGTCCTCCGTTTGGTTTAGTTTGACAACCGTTGTTTCCAGCCGAAGCAACCATTACTACTCCGCTATTCACAGCAGACAAGACGGTGGCATGCAGAGCGGCATCTTTGCTTCCACCAAAACTCATGCTGATTACTTGAGCACCTTGCTCAACTGCCCACAAGATTCCTTTTCTAATTGCACTTGTGTCACATGAACTGAAGTAACAAACCCGACCAACAATTAGTTGAGCGTCAGGGGCAACACCTCTGACACCTGTTGCAATATCAAATTCACTAGAGATTAGTCCAGCGGTTTGTGTTCCATGATCAGGTAGTGGAGGTTGTGAAGGTAGGAAATCTTTGTATGCATATAGCTTGGTGTTGATGCCCGGAGTGCTTAGAGATATTCCGCTATCTAACACAGCTACTTTGACCCCCGCACCTCGTATGCCTAACTCTTGAACCTTGTCTACATCAATCTCTTTTGTGCCCCACTGATTGTGTTCAGCTAACGTTCCATACTCAGGTAGGTATTGATTGTCCTGAGCTAATGCACTTGAGGTAGCTGAGCTTCCCATTAATGCGAGAACTAGAAGTGAAACTAGAGAGGACTTCTTATTCATGCTTCACTTCTGGCAACCAGGGTTGCCACCATAGTTTTAGCAGCTAAGACCATCACATCTACATCCATTGTGAACAGGCCAGGGAAATGTTCCGCTTGTTCGTTCATTAGAGGAACATGTACAAATCCAGATTGGATATTTGAATTACTCAATGCATTTTGTAGTTCATAGAAGATGTGATTACAAACAAATGCACCTGCTGTTAGGGATAACGATGCAGGTATCCCTTCCGCTTTGAGTGCAGAAACTAATTCCTTTACAGGCAAAGTGCTTTCGTAGGCCGTTGGAGTTCCTTGGTGAATAGGCTGATCAATCCTGATGTGTCCTTTGTTATCAGCCAGGTTTGCATCATTTAGATTCACCGCAAAGCGCTCAGGGGTGATGGTTATTCTGCCTTCAGCCTGCCCGAAGCTAATCACCACATCTGGATTATGTTCTTGAACTAAAGCAAGTAGATTGCTGGCAGCTTCACCATAAACAACGGGCAATACCGCTGTGATGATATGTGCGCCATCAACTGCATCGGGTTCAATTAGAAGAACCAACTGCTCACTTGGATTCAGTCGAGCATTGTTAAAAGGCTCGAAACCAGTGAGCAATACCTTGAGCATGCCCCCAATTCTAACTATCTATAACGCTTTCGCATCAGGTGCATTTCTAAAGGGTTCTCAAATG
>JBDLVB010000010.1:0-10647 GCA_039805005.1 Actinomycetota bacterium | reverse complement strand
AGGTCTAGGTATCTGCTTCTGGTTCTAACGCGATCGTCAGCCCCATCCTTATTTGCCCAAGTAATGAACAGCTGATCTTTGGCTCTAGTGACACCAACATAGAACAAGCGTTGCTCTTCTGAAATCTGTAGTTCAGTCTTCGCGTAGCTGATTGGCAAATAGCCTTCAACAGCGCCAATGATGAATACTGCCTTGTATTCAAGACCCTTGGCAGCGTGAATGGTGCTTAGGGTAATTGATTCTCTGGTTGGTTCATGTTGAGATCTCTGACGTTCTTCCAGTTCATTAGCAAAAGTCTTTATGGTTGCTTCTTCACCTAGTTCATCAGCAATCTGAACCAAAGAGTTCAATGCTTCCCATTGCTCAAGAGCTCTTCCTGAAACGTTAGGAGCGATGCTCTGCCAGCCAAGACTTCTGGCAATTGCAGAAACTGTTTCATACAAACTACTGTCCGATGGATTAGCTGCTTCCGCTCTGACCATGCGAACAGCAGACATAATCTCAGGTCTACTGAAGTAACGCTGTCCTCCACGAACCTGATACTCAACCCCTGCTTTACTCAAAGCATTCTCAATATGTTCTGACTGAGCGTTGATTCGATATAACACTGCGATCTGACTAGCTTTCATTCCGCTAGAAAGAAGATCTTTGATTTTGTTAGCTACAAAATCACATTCTTTTTCTCTGTCTTGGAACTCAAGAACTTGTGGTTCGAATCCTCTAGGTCTAATGGCTTCAAGTGGTTCAAACTTCTGATTTCCTCTAACCCTGTTGGCTAGGGAAATGATTTCAGGAGTCGATCTATAGTTCTTGGTTAGCTCAATGACATTGGCACCTGGATACCTTGAATCAAAGTTCTCCAGGAAAGAAGCGTTAGCACCGCTAAATGAGTAGATGGTTTGATTCGGGTCACCAACAACGCAGAGATCACTTCTATCGCCCAACCAGGTATCTAGTAGTTCCTGCTGCAGCTTAGAAATATCCTGATACTCATCGACTGTGAAGAAGCGATATTGCTGATGCACGTGAGCCAATGCTCTCGGCTCAGATTTCAACATTCCGGTGCACAAGAGCAGCACATCTTCCCAGTCAATCTGCTTTGCTTTTACCTTGGCATCCTCATAGGCAACTTGGATCTCGTATGAGCGAATGGGTGCAAGCCCTTGTATTACTGGTCGTGTGCCGATTTGGTCTAGATATTCTTCAAGACTCAGCATCGAGTACTTTCGCCATTCAATCTCAGATGCAATCTCTCTAATGGTGTTGGCATCTAGACGAATCTTCAATTCTTCAGCAGCTTTACCAATCGCTTTTGATTTGGACTCTAAAACTCTGGGAGCTTCAATGCCAAAGAAATCTCGCCAGAAGTATTCCAGTTGAGAAAGCGCTGCAGCGTGAAATGTTTTTGCATTGACCGAATGAACACCAAGCCCGCGAAGTCTGGCTCTAAGTTCTCCAGCAGCTCTGTTGGTATAGGTAAGAGCCATCACACGATTCTCAGAGAAATCTCCTCTTAGAATTCCGTAGGCAATGCGGTGAGTGATTGTTCTAGTTTTTCCTGTGCCAGCTCCAGCAAGAATTACGGTTGGCCCTAATAGAGACAGTGCAGCCTCGCGTTGCTGTTCATCTAAGGCATTGAGAATGTCATCAGCTTCATACTGCATGAGCTACCTGTTAAGTTCCGTAGCTGAAACAATCTCTTCGCCCAGCCAATGTTCGATTAGAGATCTGGCAATTGAAATCTTTGATGGCAGAAGAATGTCTTTAGCTTCTGCCTTTAGTTCATCTCTTGTGAACCAACGAAGTTTCGCTATTTCAATTCCATCCGGACGAATATCGTCTGGAGTATTACTTGGATCGAGTTCAGCGGTGAAGCCGAGCATCAGTGAGTATGGGTATGGCCAAGATTGGCTTGCAAGATACACAGGGTTAGTAACTAGTAGCCCTGACTCTTCTTTCATCTCTCTAATTACCGCTGCCTCTAGTGATTCAGCTGCTTCGACGAAGCCAGCCAGAATAGACCAACGGTTCTGCTCCCAACTTCCTTGGGTGCCAAGTAGCAATCTGTCTTGGTCGTCGGTGATACTCACGATTACTGCAGCATCTGTTCTTGGAAAGTGCTGTCTATCTTCTGAAACACAAAGTCTTGACCAGCCACCTTGCTGCATAACTGTGATAGCTCCACAGTTAGGACAGTGCTGATGGGTTTCATGCCAGTTATGAATGGCTACCGCTTGGGTGAATAGAGCAGCGTCTCTTGGATGTAAACCAGCACCACTTCTTCTAAGCTCATGCCATTTAGATTCATCGGGTTCGATTGCCTTAGCAGCGTTATCGCTAAGCACTGAAAGTACAACTGCAGTGCCAACCTCTTGATCGCCTAATGCGACTGAGGTTCTTCCCAAATAGACGCGGTATTTACCTGCGGTTGCTTGCTCGGTAGTTAGAAGTCTCAGGTGACCATCATGGATAAGAGTTTTACCTTTATAAAGGACGATAATTCTGGTGCCAGGTTCATGCCACAACTTATCGAAGAGCTCAGCATCATCCCGTGCATCGGCATCGCGGTTGAGTACCGCTTGGGCCATTGGCAGAACTAAAGGGATGCTCATGATTCTTTCTTTATGTCTTTATCTATTGCGTGGCGATAACAGGGGTTATCGAAGTTTTTGTCTAACCTAAAAACTATGGGTAAACCTTCCTTGATTTTAGCGGCGTTAGCAGCCGATGCTCTGCCTGGCCTACATTTCGTTCAAGTTCAGAACCTGACTAGAGATGATGCGGCGGTAGCTGTTGAATTACTGACCACCGACGAGGGTCGCCTCATCCTTTTGAAGTCCCCACTGGACTCACTGGCTAAGACAGACCTAGGCACCGAGGTGAGAGCACTTCAGGTCCTAAAGAATGTCTCACTTCCTTTCGGTATCTCCTCTTACCTTGGCAAGACTTCTGCCAAGGCCATCAGAAATGCTCTTGCTTTTGAATACGTGCCAGGCACCCCAGCTGACATAACCCGCTTGAGATTAGATGATCCCCTAGTTAGTTCAATTGGGCAGGCAATCTCAGCAATCCATGCAATCCCATCCACAGTCGTATCTGATGCAGGCCTACCTGAATACCAACCTGCTGAAAGAGTTAGAACTCTAGTTGCAGAATTCGATCGAGCAATGGACACAGGTAAGGTCCACCCTGATCTTCTTGAACGCTGGCAGACAGCCCTATTCGATGTGAACCTATTCAAATACCGTCCAACAGTGATTCACGGTTACCTAAGAAGTGACTTCCTCCTAACAGAAGGTGACCTAGTTGTTGGAGTGACCGAGTGGGGTCAGCTATCTGTAGATGACCCAGCCCTAGACCTAGCCTTCTTCTATAACGAAGCTTCAGCTGAGACTGCAGAGGCTCTGATCCTTGCTTACGAAGGTTCAACTAGAGCAGACAGCAACATCAGACAAAGAGCTCAACTTCACTACGAGCTAACCCACGCCACTTTCCTTCTAGAAGCATTGGCCCGTGAGGACGAGGTAGAAATCGAAGAAGCTATTTCTGCTATCACCTGGCTTCACGAGAGGTTAGTAGCAGGAGAACTTCCTTCTCTCAAGCCAACTGAGTTTGCTTCATCTGCTCAAGAGGTCATTGTCCCGATCTCTCAGGCAGCCTCTTTCACAGCCCCGGTAACTATCGTGACCGAGTCAATTGAAGTAGTTGACCTAGCTCAGGCTGCTCCTCAGGCAGCAACTTCAGAAGCAGAGCCTAAAAAGGACGAAGACGAAGTTTTCTAGAAGATTCTTTATCTTTCCCTAGGTGAAGGTAATCTAGGGAGTAAGAAAAGAAAGAAGTGTCATGGAAATCAGAATCGGTCTACAAAATACCGCTCGAGAACTGTCCTTTGAATCAAAGCAGAGTGCCAGTGATATCGAGAAGAGCATTGATAGTGCCCTAAGTTCTGGTGCAAAACAACTGAAACTAACCGATGACAAAGGTCGAGTTTTCATTGTTCCTGTAGACGCTTTGGCTTACGTAGAGATCGGTGCTGAAGAAGCCCGAAGAGTTGGATTTATTGCCTAATGGAAATTGCATTCATTCTTGTTTATGGTTCACTTCTTGGCCTAATGGCCCCTTACATCATCTCCGGTAGCGAGAACTATGGTGTTTTGCTTCCGCCAGCATTAGCTCTTGTCTACGGCTACTTTGTATGGACCGTATTCACCTGGGTTGGTTTGAGCTATAACGAATTCTGGATTTGGGCCATCACAATGCTTGGTATGCCCGTTGCAATGATTGTTGGAACTCGTATTATTCGTAAGCGCAGATTAGCTAAAGAACCTACAACAGTTTAGTTTTAGGCTGCTAAGCCAATAGCTTCCATGCGAAGCCCGTGTGCTCCAGTCAGTTCTGAAATCAACGGCTCTAATTTTGAATAAGCATCTAAGTTGACCTGATTCTCTTCTTCAACTGTCAACTGCTTTGTTTTTGGAATGTGAGCTAGTTTGCGGTTATCAAAAGCTGCTCGAAGTTCTAGAAGAACATCTCCCATTAGTCTTCTTCCCCATAGAGCAAGACGATGACCTAGAACTGGATCAGCTTCAATAGATTCAATCAAAACTCGCTTAGCAAACTTTTCAAAAGTCTTATCTCTAAGAGCCTTCTCTACTTCTGCTTGAAGATCACCATCTAAACCAGATGCAAGTCTTGAATAGAAGTCGTCCAGTAAACCAGAAGTCAGATAAACCTTGATTACCACTTCATACCAGTCAAGTCCGCTGGTGTTTGAGTGAAAAACTGCAATGCGTTCTTTGAAAGGATTCATCTCAGCAGCAGGATCTGCTCCAAGCTCAACCAGTTTCTTCGAAAGCTGACGATACTTATCAAAACTCTTGGCAGTCGCCTCACTGAGTTCTGCCTTGTATTGAGTGTTTGGTGAATACTTCAGTGCTGCTGTGAGAATCTCAAAGTTGGCTAACTGAAGATATGCCAACTGACCTAGGAACGCTTTAGGTTCAGGTGTGTATGGCTTGAGGTTTATAGCCTTGGTATTCCTAGCGACCTTCTCCTCGCTACGAGGAGCGACAGTAAGTTGCTTTGCAACTTTACGCAGACGCTTAAACCAATCGAACACCGAACCATCTTAACCTGCCAAATACATGGTTAGACTTGCCTAGATAAGACAGGCGGCCAAAACTATTGGATTTTAGCGAATTAGGCATCGATTCAGACATCGTTGCTGCCCTTGCCTCAAAAGGCATAACCCAGCCATTCCCTATTCAGGAGCAGGCTATTCCCCTTGCTCTGACTGGTCAGGACCTTATTGGTCAGGCTAAGACAGGTACTGGAAAGACTCTTGGCTTTGGTCTGCCAATCATTCAAAGACTTGGTACTGACCCAGCTCATGGAGCTAAAGCACTAGTTGTGGTGCCAACCCGTGAATTGGCAATCCAGGTCGCAGAAGACCTAACTTTGGCTTCATCAAACCGAAACCTACAAGTTGTTGCCATCTACGGCGGTAAGTCATATGAGGGTCAGGTAGCTCAGATTGATGCTGGAGCTCAGTTAATTGTTGGTACCCCTGGTCGTTTGATTGACCTAAGTAACCAGAGAAAACTAGATCTTTCAAAGATCGAGTGCATGGTTCTAGATGAAGCAGACGAAATGCTTGACCTAGGTTTCCTACCTGATGTTGAAAAACTATTTGCTTTCACTCCAGCAGGACGTCAAACAATGTTGTTCTCCGCAACAATGCCTGGTCAGATTGTTTCTCTTGCTCGTAAGTATCAGAACAAGCCAGTTCACATTAGAGTGAACGACCCTGACGAAGGTCACACCAAGGCAGACATCAAACAATTCTTCTACCGTGCTCACGCAATGGATAAAGATGAAGTAGTTGCAAGAATTCTTCAGGCTGAAGGTCGCGGTAAGACCGTAATCTTTACCAAGACCAAGAGACAAGCTGCAAAAGTATCTGACGAATTATCAGATCGTGGCTTTAGTGCAACAGCACTACACGGTGACATGTCTCAAGAGGCTAGAGAAAAGTCCATGGATGCTTTCAGAAGTGGCAAGAGAGACATTCTTGTTGCAACTGAAGTAGCAGCTAGAGGTATTGATGTTGATGATGTGACCCACGTAATCAACTACACAGTTCCAGAAGATGAGAAAGCTTACCTTCACAGAACTGGTAGAACAGGTCGTGCCGGCAGAACGGGTATCGCAGTTACTTTTGTTGACTGGGAAGATCTAACTCGTTGGTCTCACATTGATAAGGCCTTGGAACTAAACACTCCTGACCCAATTGAGACTTACTCATCATCTCCTCACCTTTTTACTGATCTAGATATTCCAGCAGGAACTAAGGGACGCATCGCAGCATCTAAGCGTCCATCTGATTGGAAGCCAGGCGATCACGAAAAGCCAAAGGGGCAAAGAGGTGGCAACTCAGGTAAGCCTCAGAGAAAACCTCAGGGTGGATCTAATAAACCTCAGAGCTCAAACCCTCAGACACCAAGAACTCCAAGCGATCGTCCTAAGAGAAATAGAACTCGCACAAGAAACAGCGGCGAATAGTTCTTAGAACTTGTGATTCAAGGTTGCTTTGGTTCCAGTTCCTAACTCGAGTATTCTCTTGAGCATCTCAACAGATGTGGTGTGAAGACCTAGAGGATTATGAGCCTTCACGGACAGACCATGGTAATCACTTGAGCCTGTGGTTATTAGGCCCTTCTCTTCAGCAAACGCTTCAAGCACTTCTCTAGTTGGCTGACTAACTTCTTTGTGTTGTGTTTCTAATCCCAAGAGCCCAGCTTCAACCATCTTCTCGAAGTGTGGTCTTGGGAAGAAGTGAGGTTGCGTATCCTCAGAACTAGTTCTAGCTAATGGGTGAGCAATTACTGGAACTCCCCCAGCTTTTCTAACAATCTGTATGACCTCTAATACGTCGGGTGCTTGATTTCGCACATAGTAGGGACTGTGTTTTCCAATTGGAGAATTTGGGGCACCAAACACATCGCCAACGCTGTCAAACTCTCCTAGATGAACTAGAGCGGTGGCAATGTCAGGTCTACCAAGAGTAGAGCCATCTTGAGCAAGTTCAAGAACTAATTCGTAGGTAAGGTTCGGATACTTTTCTCTGAGGTTCTCGACAAATTTTGCAGTTCTAACAACACGATTGCTTTGATTCAATTTCAAGACTTCCAACAAATCCGGATCCGCTGGATTAGGAAGGTACGCCAGTAGATGAATACCAAAAGGCTCAATGCTGCCGTTACTGTCGGGAACTCTACCCTCTGTGGTTATTTCAATTCCAGGGATGAATGAAAGGCCGAGCTGATCTGCTAGATCCGAAGCTGTGCCCCAACCATCAGTTCTGTCGTGATCCGTCAGAGCGAAGACATCTACTCCTGAAGCCTTAATCTTTGGGATTAGCTCTTCTACTGTGTCAGCACCATCAGAGTTCTTGGAGTGAATGTGGAGATCTATCTTCATAACGATTCCTTTTCTACTCTTTCAAGATACAGGCAACCACCGATACCAAGGCTTGAAAACTGGCAGAATACTTTTTATGAGCAAAGATGCAACCAAGAAACTAGATGCCCGCGGAACAGCACGTTCACACAGACCGACTGGCAACAAATTCGTCAAATACATCGGCAGCAACTGGGCACCAGATAAGTCCAAGCTTCCTGCCCAAGACAAGGTAGCTCCATTTGCCAAAAAGCGTAGAGACGCAGTTGCTAAGGCATTCCCTGGCAAAGTTCTAGTAATACCAGCAGGTGGTGAGATCACTAGATCAAACGACACTAGCTACAGATTCAGAGCTCACTCAGCTTTTGCTCATCTAACCGGTTGGGGTTCTGCAACAGTTCCAGATTCAGTACTTGTAATTGATGCAAGAGGTAAGACCGCAAAGTCTGTTCTCTACTTCAGAGAAACAGCAGGTAAGAATACCGACGAGTTTTTTGCTAACTCAGCCATTGGTGAATTCTGGGTTGGTTCACGTCCAGGCCTAAAACATGTTTCTGCTCTCCTAGGACTTCCAACAAAGTCTTTAGCGAAATTTGAAGCAGAGCTCAAGGCAATCAACTCAAAGCAAGTTCTAACCATGGAAAAGAGCACTGCCCTTGTTGAATTTGTCAGCGAACTTCGACTGATCAAAGACTCCTATGAAATCAAGGAGATGCAGAAATCTGTCGATGCCTCTGTCCTTGGTTTCGAAGCTGTTGTGAAGAGTCTAAAGGCTGCGACTAAGCACCCTCGCGGAGAGCGAATTGTTGAAGGCGCTTTCTTTGCTCAAGCAAGAGCCGAAGGTAATGATCTTGGCTATGAAACCATTGCGGCTGCTGGAAATCATGCCTGCACCTTGCACTGGATTATCAATAACGGACCGGTGAAGCCAGGTGAACTTCTTCTTCTAGACGCAGGTGTTGAGGTAGACAGTCTCTACACAGCAGACATCACAAGAACTCTTCCAATCAATGGAAAGTTCAGCAAGATCCAGAAAGAGATTTACCAAGCAGTACTTGATGCAGCAGATGCAGTCTTCGCGATGGCTAAGCCAGGGGTAACTTACGGTGAAATGCACAAGACCGCTATGAGAGTTATTGCTCAGAAGACTTCAGAGTGGGGTTTCTACAAAGGTGGATTCGAAGAATCCCTAAAGCCAGAGAACCAGTGGCACCGTCGTTATATGATTCACGGAACAGGTCATCACCTAGGACTTGACGTTCACGATTGCGCTCAAGCAAGACGAGAGATGTATCACGATAAAGCTCTAGAAGAAGGAATGATCTTCACAATCGAACCTGGCCTCTATTTCCATAAAGATGACCTAACTGTTCCTAAAGAGTTCAGAGGAATTGGAGTTCGCATTGAAGATGATGTTTTGGTTACCAAAACAGGAGTCAAGAATCTAAGTGCTGCTCTACCTAGAGAGATAAAGGATATTGAGGCTTGGATGAAGAAGCTTCAGGGTTAGCCCTTTAGTTCTTCTGCCTTTTGATATGCCGAATTAGCTTGGCTTACTAGATCGCTTGGTACCTGAACCTCGTATTTACTTGCCACGAATTGTGAAGTGCTAGCGAAGCCTCTTTTCGTCTTAGACAAGCTAAAGCGAATTACTTGGAAAAGCATTCCAAGCCCCGCTCCTACCAATACCGCTGAACCTATGCTGAATAGCGGTTCTGGATTCTCTGTTGCTGGGTTGGTTCCAAAACCAAAGACGATATAGAACAAAAGTCCCAGCCATAAACCGGTGGCAGCTCCGCTTATGGCAATCTTTCCGTAGCTAATTCGAGCTCTAACTCTTTCAACAGATTTGAGATTCGTTCCAACTATGGCAATTGAATTCGGTGGAAATTCACCCAAGATGATGCGCTCAACGTAGGCAACAGCTTCTTGATAGTTGTTGAAATCGGCTACTACTGAGCCGCTTGGTACTGATGTTGCTAATCCCCGAGGGTTCCTGTTGGCCATATATCCAGTCTGCCAGATTTCTAGCACTTGCTCTAAGGTTATAAGGTGAGTGCCCAGAGAGTTTTTATCGCCCGTTTAGTGGGTTGTGGCGTCTTTGACCCTGCCGGAGATCGAGTAGGAAAAGTCATCGACGTTCTAGTGGCATACCGAAATTCAGGTGCTCCTAGGGCTACCGGAATGATGATTGAGATTACTGGAAGACGCAGAGTCTTCGTTCCTATTGCAAGAATCACCTCAATTGCTCCTGGTCAAGTTATTACCAACGGACTAGTTGACCTCAGAAGATTCACCCAAAGAGGCCAAGAAGTTAGAGTTATCGCCGAGATGCTAGGTAGAAAAGTCACTCTTTCTGATGGCTCAGGTCAGGGAACTATTGAAGATCTAGCCATTGAGCAGAATGAAAGAAAAGACTGGATCGTCAGCGATCTTTTCATCCGCAGACCAAAGACTTCAAACACCCCATTTGGTCGAGGTGCAACAATGTTTGCCAAGTGGAACCAGGTCACTGAAGACGGTAAGAGTGATGAGAGCCAGAGCGCTGAACAACTTATTGCTACCTATTCAGATATGAACCCTGCCGACCTTGCATCTGCCCTACTTGATCTTCCTGAAGAGCGAATGATTGAAGTAGCGGAAGAACTTGATGACGAGCGCCTAGCTGATGTTCTGGAAGAGCTACCTGAAGAAGAGCAGATTGAAATTGTTCAGGACCTTGATGACGAACGTGCCGCTGAGGTTCTAGATCTTATGGAACCGGATGACGCTGCTGACCTTATGCAGAACCTGCCTGGCGATCGAGCAGAAGCGATTCTTGAACTGATGGATGAAGAAGAAGCAGACGATATTCGTAGGCTGATGTCCTTCGGTGAATTTACCGCTGGTGGTCTTATGACTACTGAGCCAGTGATCTGTTCATCTGAATCAACTGTTGCTGAAGCTATGGCTTTGATTAGAAAGAAGAATGTTGCACCAGCCCTGGCTGCATCTGTCTTTGTGACATTGCCTCCTTTCGAAACAGTGACCGGAAGATACCTAGGAATGGTTCACTTCCAGAGACTTCTTCGTTATCCGCCACACGTTCGCCTCGGCACTATTTTGGATACCGATGTTGAACCAGTAATTGCTGACACCCATATTTCTAAGATTCACAGAACTATGGCTAACTACAACCTTGTTTCTATT
>JBDLVB010000009.1:0-13892 GCA_039805005.1 Actinomycetota bacterium | reverse complement strand
GACCACGTTGTAGTTTGGACCGAAAGGATCAAGAGCAACAGCTTCTGTTATTGCTCTTGATACGTCCCCAGCCATTGTCTGAAGATCAAGTTGTTCCGCTTTGTTAGCAACTTCTGCAAGTGCCTGTTCATAAAGCAGCTTGCACTGCGGAACAGCCCAACACTTGTTGATCATTAGAGCGGGGGATCTAAAGTAGGCCAGCGAACCATTCCAAGTTTGGTCAGTTCCCCAAGGCAGCAATGTAACTCGTCCAGTCTTGTCAAAGTTGAGGAAGTAATTATTCCTATTCATGACGTAGCCATCCCAGTGGCCAACATAAAGTTCAACAGCCCATCCAAATGTCATCTGTTTCATGTCGGCGATCTTGCCCATTTCAGTCCACCATGCGGGACCACGCATAGCCTGGATCTTCATGAAGGCTGTTAGATCGGATGTATCAGTCTTGCTTCCAGATTCGATTGCGAATTGACTTTCGCTTCCCTCATAGAAATCTGGGAAGTATGGAACAGCACCCTTATATAGGTGCGAGCTTGAGATACCCCAGCGTGCCAAAAGAATTTTGTCCATGGTTTCAATGTTTAGGTGAAGACCGTAGTCTCTACCATTCAGAGTTACGTTGGCATATCCGGTTCTAGGTGTTGGCACACCCATGGCTCGATAGAGCCTGTATGTGAGAGTTTCATGGATGTAGCTAGGGTCTTGAACCATGTTGTTCAAGGTGAACTTTGATATTCCAAATAGAGTTTGGTCTTTTACAAAAGCATCCATCTTTATTTTGAAAGCTGCTTTTTGAGTCACATCTCTCCAGGAACCCCAGGCACCTTTTAGGTGGACACCAACCTTATATGGGCCATATACTTTCCCAGCCATAGTGAATGACATTTGGGTTTCTCGCCAATCACCTTCAAACTCCCAGTTAACATTCGGGGACTTGAGTGATTCGAAGTCAGCGTCGGACATCTCTAAATCGAAATTATCAACTCTGAGTGGATTGAAAACGGTTGAAGCCACATCTGTGCCTTCAACGTAGTTAGGCGAAGCGATAACTGCCGACGCATTCAGATAATTCCCAGTTATAGCGAGGATAATCAATGCTGCAACAGCAGTGGCTTTCCTCGTACTAAACATACGAAAAGCCTACCCACATGTTCGTATAGTCTGAAGGTCGCATGAAAACACAAAGCAAATTCACAAGAAGCAGAGCTCTAAAAGGTCTCAGCTTTACTGTGGCTACTGCTCTACTCGTTTCTGGATCTTTGCCGGCTAACGCAGCAAACACAGGTTGTATCTACACTCCGCCGTTAGCCGCATCCAGACAAGCAGCTGACATGCCCCTGGGAAATAACGTAGTTTCAAAGTCTTGGCAGTGGAAGGCGGGAAGCGATGCAAGCAGTGCTTCTCTTTCTTCTCTAGGTGCAAAAGTTTCTGTTGTTACAGGAAACCTTCGAGACATAACTTTGGGTGTACTTCACCTTGGAATTCCTAGGACACAGGATCTTCGTGTAATGGCTGATGCGAATTACAAAACTGTTGCTGCTGTAAATGGTGATTACTTTGATGGAACTGGACCATGGAACGCCATGGTTGAATCCGGCCAAGTATCTTATTCCCCACCGGGGCAAACTGAGGTATTTGGATTAATTCGTAAGAAAGTTTCCGAAGGATATGGATACCGCAGCACCGGAATCATCACTGTTGGCACCAAGAAGTTCAATATCACTGGTGTCAACCAACTTGAACCAGGCCCAGGATCAGTCGTTCTTTACAAGAGCAGTTTCATTAGACCGCTTACTCCAAAGGGCGACGCAACCCTTCTAGTCAAGGCTGGAAAAATCGTTAGGGTCTACCCTAAGGGAGCATCATTAGCCTCAAAGACCGGGCATGTTATTCAGATCAAGGGAGCTCTTGCAGCCCAGTTTGGAAAGTTCAAGCTCAAGACTCCTGTGAAATTCAGTCTTCCACCGATGCCAGCCTATGAAGAGCGTATCGCTGCAGACACAATTACTACTTATGGAAATATTTCAAGTAAGTCCAACTCACTCAACATCGATTCTGTAAATTACACAAACCTTGGTCCAGGGGCAACACTTTTCGATAGCTCATTCAAGGACACAACTAACTCAGGTAGAGCAACGTTGAGAGTAATGCCTGATAGCACAGGGCGACTTGTAATTAAAAACATTTACAAGACTGGAACAAGAATCAAAGTTGATAACGGTGGCTATATCATTCAAGCCCGATCAACACTCGCCGCCTCTGTCGCAAATAAGTTCAAGGTTGGCGACGTGGTTAACATTTCCAGGGCCTACCAGGCTGAAGACAGATCTCAATTCGTAACAGCTGCTGGACGTGGACCAAGAATTGTTCAAGGTGGCAAGATGATTTGGATCTGTGCTCAACACAATAAAGATCACAGACCTAGAACTGCCATTGGTTGGAACCAAGACGGTCAGATCTGGTTTGTCACTTCAAGTAGAGGACTATTGGCGTTCGACTTTGGATATCGTCAAGGTGGTTCCACTTCAAGCCAGATGGCTCAGTGGCTACTTCAGCTTGGTGCCACAGAAGCAATCCTTCTCGATGGCGGTAGCTCAACAGCTCTTTACGTAGACAACCCAGAACAGGGTCCGAGATTGACTCGAGTGGATGTCCCAGACGCCTCTTGGACAAGAGATCTTGCTAACGGGTTCAGTATCGAAAGACGAAACTAACTACGCTTTTTAGGTTTCATTACCTTCGCAGAGAGATTGATTGCAAATCTTCTAGTTGAGAATCTGCTGGTCAGAGCGATTATCTTGTTCAGCGAACCATCAATTACTGCAGCTGGAGATTTGTGTCTCTCAAGAGCCGCGAAAGTGGTGTCAATGACGTTCTGTGATGTTCTGATGAACTTCCCTAGAGCAGGAGAGTTGCCGTTTGAATCAAAGAATTCAGTTGCTGTTGGACCTGGGCAGACTGCTAGAACCTTTACTCCAGTGTTCTTGGTCTCTCCCCAAAGAGCCTCTGTGAAAGAGAGCACAAAAGCTTTAGTTGCACCATAGACAGCCAATTCCATCATTGCGTTCAACCATTCCTGGTAGGAACGCGTGAGTTAGCTCGACAAGGGTGCTTACGTTGACTGTTAACTCATCAACTATGAACTTGTTGTTTTCCTTGATGAATTCGGCTGTTTTACCAAAACCGGCATTGTTCACAAGGATGTCAATCTGGGTGCCACGGCCTTTCAGCACATTAGCCAGTGTTGAGGCAGCATCTTTAGAACTTAGGTCCATCGGAAGAACGCTCGCGGCATAGATTCCATGCTCAGCAGTAATTCGATCAGCAAGAGATCGAAGTCGATCTGCTCGACGAGCTACGAGGATAACTTTCACTCCGAGAGATGCAAGTTTGAGTGCGTAAGCCTCACCTAGTCCTGAGCTTGCCCCAGTGATAAGTGCTGTTTTTCCATTTAGGTTTTCCATCAAGTCCATTCTGCCATTGCGATGTCAGCCTGAGCGGTATTGCGGGGCTAGGCTTGGGTTGCGTTGAAGGAGATTGTGTGGGCGACCGAATCAAACATTACAGAGCAGGTCTGCTGCTTGCGCTTAGCTCGATAGTTATCATCTGGCCAATCAGCTACTGGTTTCCACTTTCAGAATATTTAGCGGCTATAGATATTGAAGATTATGCGGACTACAAACAGACCCTTGAAGTAATCGTCGTCATCTACATCTCGTTTTTTGTGGTCAACCTTGTAACAGCAGGTTTGGTAGCCACCAAGGTAAATCATTGGATAAAGTTTTGGCTCAGCCTTATACCTGCAATCATTCTTTTGGTTCTGCCGGTTGTAATTGTGATTCCTATTGCAGCTAAATATCCAAAGCAAAGTTTCTTTGAGGTATTCCAAGCGTTATACAGTCTTCTGAGATTCAATTCCCCACAATTGCTTTGGTGGGCCCTAATCCTCACAGTGCTATCTGTAGCTATTAACTTGAGAGCTGCTTTTATCTTCAAAGGTGCAACTAATCCAGAAAGAGTCCCTACACATCTAAATAAGAGGTACTTTATCTACGCAGGTGTGATGTTGTTGGCTCTTCTGATTTCAGCTTTAGTTGGTATTGTAAATTCCTCTGCGAGAGCCTCTGACAGAAACGCTTGCCTTCAATACTCTGCTCTTCCTCTGCCTCAATATGACGATCAGGTTGAAACATATGTTTCTAACGTTCGAATTATTGCCGGAACCACGGGCTCAAAAGAACTAAAGACTCAGTTCCAGAATTTCTCAGACCTGTCAATTGAGTACGTGTCATTGGTAATTACTGAACCAGACAACGCGACTAAGTTAGCCCAGTACGGTGAAGCCATAAGTGCTATCAGGGGCAACATCGATCTCATTTGCTCCCAGTTCACAGTTAAGTAAGACCACCAATTCACTCAGGGCTTCTGAGGTAAATAGCAGTACGAACGCGAATTGGGATCCTTGGCAACTAGTCCTCTTTTTATAGAATTGGCAAAGTACGGCGAGGAAGCGGATTCAAATGAACACTGGCGTTAGAAAACTTTTACATTCTTGTATGGCTCTGTTATTAGCCATCGGCTTTAGCCTCGCTGCAAGCCCTAGTGCACAAGCGGCGGATGACTGTTTGCCAGGCTTCACCCTTAATGGCGAAATTTGTGAAAGGACCTACACTTTTGCCGACGGAGTTCAGTCGCTCAAAGTTCCAGATGGCCTTGGCCTGTTTCAGTTTGAAGTGTTTGGTGCAGCAGGTGGAGCTGGTGGATTAGATGGAGCAAGCTGTCAACGTTCTTATGGTGGTGAGGCAGGGTACCTATTGGTTGAATCAGAAGACCTCTCAGGTGAGACGCTCACTTTCTATCCAGGTGCTAAAGGTAACGATGGTGCGAGTGGAGCTAATAACTCTGGCGGTGGTCTCGGCGGACAATCTCTAATCTCTGGGCAATACTCCGGCGGTAGAGGAGGAAATGCTGGATCCGTGGGTTCATCTGGTGGTGGTGGTGGTGGAGGTGCGGCTACCGTTCTTGAGATTGGGACTGAGAGATATGTTGCCGCGGGAGCTGGAGCTGGTGGAGGGTGTGCAAACTCAGCTAATGGCTCAACAGCAGGAACTACCGCAGACAGCTACACCGCAAATACAAATGGTGGGGTAGGCCTATCTACTAGCGGATCTCCATATTTCGATGGCGGTGGCGGTGGCGGCGGCGGTGGAGGAGTACTTGGTGGAACTGGAGGACTTCTCTATAAAGCATTTGGCAACGAGTCAGCCGGGCATGGAGGACAGGCTGGAACTAGTACTCCGCAGGGAGAGCTTGTCACCATCAGCAGATATCAGGATGCTACAACCGCTGGAAAAATTATTGCTAGTTACTTCCCGATCCTTGGAACTAAATCGCTATCTGCAATTACTTCCACACCAACTACTTCTAACTTGATTGAATTCCAAGTCACTCTTAAATCAAGTAGAGAATTCACTGTTGACGACATTGAACTCAGTGGTACAGCAGCTGAAGGTAAAGAGCTCAAAGCAACTATTACTTCTCCAACTCCAAACAAACCTCCATACGATTACTTCTTTAGTGTCACAACAGAGGACCCAACAGAAAAACTAAGTGGAACTCTCATTGCGACAGTATTTGATGTGAGTTCAAATGAAGTTGTTGTAGATGCAGTACTTCCTGAAGCAACCCTGAGTTTTGACCAAACCACATTGAACAAAGATGTGAAAGTTTTCACAGTCCAGTTCGATGAAAACGTGACCGGTCTCACTTCAGAAGATTTCACACTAGCCCCGGGAACGATAGCTGGATGCAGTATTACCTCAGTTACCGGCGAAGGATCGAAATACACAGTTAGTCTGACTGGCTGCACTGAAGGTGTGTTCGGAATTGTTTTGGCAGCTAACTCAGTTGCTGACGCACTAGGCAACGTCGGCCCTTCAATGCCAGTTAGCTCAGGTTTATTCGGTAAGACAGTGGTCAGAGACACTGCAGCTCCAACAGCCACTGTTGAGCTGCAAGAGGGGTCTCTCCAGTCAGACGTTCACATTTATGAAGTTCGATTCAATGAATTAGTCACTGGAATTTCTAAAGGCAGCTTCAAAGCGACTCAAGGAACTGCGACCAATTGTGAAATCGGCTATGTAGTTGGAAGTGGAAAGTACTTCAAAGTAAGTCTTGAAGGGTGTACGGATGGAACGTTTGGTCTGACACTTTTAGCTAAGTCAGCAAAAGACTCAGCAGGAAACAAAGGCCCATTAGCTGACGTTTTGTCGGAACTTAATGAGCAGTCAACTAAAGCAACCGTTGTCTCCATTACCCCGGGTGAGATTCCAGAGACGTTTGAGCCTAAGGCGGTTGAGGCAATTTTCTCAAACCTTGATCTCGAAACTCAGAATGCTCTAAAGGATGTTGGAATCTATGCACCAACCCCGGGTGCCCCAACTGTGAATGTTGAAACTGATTTGTCTAATTCAACTATTAATGAGCGAATTCAACTTAGCTCGACTCAATCAATTGAACTAGGTTCATCGGTTAAGCTGACCGTCAACGTTAGTCAAGAGATTGCTAGCGCTTCAGATGTAGTTGCCTTCTTAGAAGATGGATCGGTCTGGCACTATCTAGGTCGTACATCTTTTACCGGAACAACAGCAACATCTGCTGAGTTTGCAGTAGCCAAGCTCGGTGATTACAAACTTCGTATGGTCATCATTGGTAAAGATGTCGCAACAAACATGTCATTACCAAAGGTTGCAGGATTTGGAAAAGGCCTGGCAAGTTTCCGAAATTCAGTATCGGCTGCTGAAACTCAACTAAGCCCTCAGCTGATCGATGTTGTCCTGCAGGGGATTGAAGGGCCAAACGGTGTTCCAACAATTCTTGAACCTGAGGTACCTGAAGTACCGATAGAACCGGAACCAGAGTCCACAGTTCCAGGAGCTCAGACAGATGAGAATGCTCCAAGTCAGCCATACAACCCGCTGGCTAGCCCAGAAGGAGTAAAGGCTGTTGCAGAAGCAGTTGGCACAGCAGTTGTAGTGGCCGGTGCAGTAGCAGGAGCTGTTGCTGGAGCTGTTGGAGCAGCCGCAGCCGGTGGCTCGAGTGCTGGTGGAAGTGCGAGAGCAGCATCTAGCAACTCAAGCTCTGCAAGCAGTCAGAATACTGATTCGAGCGAAGGTGAAATCACAACACTTGATGCAGAGGTAGAAAGTTTCACCACCGCTCGTGAAAGCTGGGGCGACAAAATTCCAATCTTTAGGCTCAAAGCTTTTACTTTCTTAGATGCTTTCACACATAACTTAACTATTGCTTTGGCAAAATTCTCACCGGTGGTTTCAAAGGTTGTTAACGATGGAGCATACCTCCGCTCAATCTTTGGTTCGATGTGGCTTGCATTCCCAATTGCTGGAGTTGTTCTTGCAGCCACAGCTTTGGTGCAGCCGTCAGTTGAACTTAGACCACCTACTTGGGAGCTATTCCTAGCAATTGCGGTCTTAGGCATGTTCGATGCATTCTCTGGAATGCTTGCAACCGTTATTTATTCAATAGGCATGATCAGCATCTATGGAATTAGTGATCTATCCGATGTTCGCTTGATGCTGGGTGTTCTACTTCTAGGCTTTGGCCCGGCTCTTATCGGAGTTGCATTTAGAGCAATTAGAAAACAGGCAGAGAGCAGTTTCGCTTACTTCTGGGATCGACTCGTCGACCTTGCAGTTCTAACTTTCTTTATCAGTTGGTCAGTCTCTGCAATGGTTGCGACGTTGCCCGCTCTCGCAGGTAGAACACTTGTAGTTGCAAACTACGCTTCAGAGTTTTCCTTATTCCTAGCTATTGCTATCGGAATAAGGATTCTGCTGGAGGAGCTTGCTGCTAGAGGATTCTCGAAACGACTTGACACAATCAACCCAACTGAAGTGCCCGGCACTTCACAGCTTCAGAAGGTAATTTCAACAGGATTGAGATTATTTATCTTTATCTTTGTCACAGCTGCCTTCATGGGAAATGTTTGGCAGGTCTGGGTTGGAAGTTTCATCTTCATCCTGCCAAATATCTTGAGCTGGTTCTCCGATCGTTTCCCGAACTATCCTTTGCTCTGGAAGGTGCTTCCTCAAGGAGTTCCTGCACTTGCGTTGACACTCATCATTTCAAGTCTTAGTTCTGAGTTGATTTCTGGATGGTTTGAAGGAAACCCTGAGTACCCTCAGTACCTATTCATGTTGCTACCTATCCCAGTATTTTTGCTAGGTCTACTTGGAATGTTTGGTCGCGAAGGTAAAGATGGCGAAGATCGCCCAATCATGGCACCTAAGTGGCGCTGGGTCTACCGAATCGGTGGAATCGGGATGCTAGCGCTGACTATGAACTTAGCTGGCGTGCTGGCTATTTGATCTTGTACTTTGTCATCAACGCAGCAACTTCTTTTTGTCTTGCTGAGATGAATGAGTAAGTGCGGTTTTGCTCTGGCACTATGTTCGCGAAAAGATCTGGCCTGTTCTTATATTGAACAGTCAATACAGGGTTGATGAGTTTTGCAGCTGATCTCATCATCGTGCTCAACTTCATCTTTGTGGCCATTGCTGAAACTGCTTTTAGTTCAGTTAAATAAGCAGTTCTACAAGGGGTGTAAGCAATGCACTTCACATACAGACTTCCTCTTGTAGTTTCTTTTGTCTGCCATGGGTGCTTAGAAGTTTTTGACAAAAGCGGCATTAAGAATGAGTCGCCTACTTGCGCAGTCTTTCTGTCTTCACCAAAAGTTTGGTCTACGCCCCATGGAATAAAGGTGAACTTACCTCTAGTGCTGCTTCGAATGAAGTAGTTGTTGATGATTGGTCCGGTGTAGCCATCCCAGTGGCCCAAGAAACCTTCCGTTGCCATGAACTTTATAAGAGCAGGTCTATCGGTGATAGTTTCCAACCCTTTGTACCAAGTGGCTGGGTCTGAGTAGTTCGCAACCGAAATGAACCTCTTTAGGTCATTCTTGTTAGGAGTGACTTTCCAGCCATAGTCTGCAGGGAATGCGCCGGTGAGGTTATCTCCGTCATCGTTCCCAACCTTTAGATCCTTGAGAGCAACACCTTCATAGATGTGCTGGGTAATGTCCTTGAACTTCTTAGCCGCAAAGTTCTCATCAGGTTGTTCAACATTCAGGTACAGACCACGGTCAACACCATTGACGTAAACCCTTGCCCAGCCAGTCCTTGAGGCTGGGACTCCCATGGCATTGAACAGCGCGTATGCACCGTACTCGTGCAGCTTGCTACCGTCTTGAGTCATAGCGTTCAAGGTCAATCTTCTAAGTCCTAGGTACCCATTACCTGCTGGACCTTTAGGAAACAGAATCTTGAAGCTAGGAGTTTCGCTCAGCTTTTGGATGGAGGTAGATCCTTTGAGGCGGATTTCCATGTCTAGTAATCCGCTACTTCTACCATCAACAGACATGGTTACTGCACCTGGTTGGTAGATCTTGTAGGTACTTCTGTTGTTTAGAGCATCAACTGTTAGCTGAGGAAGATTAAGGTCAATTCTCAAAATCTTGAGTGGGTTATAAAAGTCAGTTGTCTTTAGCGTGCTAGCTGCTTGAGCTGGTGAAACTAGAAGGGCTGAGGCCACAACCAATGCTGTAGTTGCTGCAACGAGTCTTCTTACACCTTTGTTTATAACCATGTGGGCTAATCTAGCATTATGACCCCTATTGATTACCCACTCTTGCTGGCAACTCTCAGCATTAACTTAGTTTTGCTTTATCTCGTTGCTTACGTTTTCTTCTATAGAAGACACAAGCGTAGAGATGTGTTTGTGGCTATATGTCTAATCAACATCACACTCTTTGTTCTTGGTGGAGCGCTGGGTACTTTCACAATCTCAATCGGTGTCGGTTTTGCTTTGTTCAGCGTTATCTCTATCTTCCGCCTTAGATCAACAACTCTAGGTTGGACAGAGATTGTTTATCTATTGGTTGCCCTTGCTATGGGATTGACTCTTGGTCTTCCTGCATATGACCTACCTGTTCAAACTCTTTACGCAGTTCTACTAGTAATTGCTGTCTACGTAGTTGATCACCCAAGAGTGCTTCCTGCGAGAGTGTCACAAAGATTTAGTTTGTCTACCGACTATGTGGAGATTGAGCCGACTGCTCTAAAGCAGAAAGTTGAAGAGCAACTTGGTCACACTGTACAAAGGATTCAGGTCAAGGCAGTCACAACAACACCTGTTGGAATGAAGCTAGAAATCGAGTCCTAAATGGCAACCAATGCTCCTAAGGCAAAGTTTGACTATAAACCTCATCCACACATTGCTGATCGAAAGAAGCACAAGGCCGCTAACTCTGAAGAGATTCTGTCTGAAGCAGGACCAAGGACTCTTAATCAAAAACTAGGCCTAGCAATTACCAAGCGCGTTGGAACAATGTGGGCAGCTTACATATTCTTTGCATTGACTCTAGTGAGCTTGCCAGCAGTAATCATGTCCGGCAATCTGGTCCTCATCGTAGGTTGGATAGCCCAGACCTTCTTACAACTTGTCCTCTTACCAATCATCATTGTTGGACAAAACATCCAGGCTGCAGCTGCTGAGAAGAGAGCTGTCATGACCTATGAGGATGCTGCTGCTGTGTTAGATGAAGCAGTGAAGATTCAAAAACACTTGGATCACCAGGACCAGTCGCTAGCTCATCTAGTTTCTCGTCTGGAAGAAATCGAAAAGAAACTTCCTAAAAGGTAAACATGCGTTTAGTTATTGCTGACTGCTCAGTTGATTATGCGGGCAGGCTCACAGCACACCTTCCTAAAGCCAGAAGGCTCTTGATGCTTAAAGGTGATGGAAGCATCCTCATCCATAGTGAAACTGGTTCCTATAAACCACTGAACTGGATGAACCCACCTTGTAATTACTCAGTACACGAACCAGATGAAGAACAAGTTGGTTTAGGGGTCAAAGAGATTTGGCGAGTGAGCCAGGCAAAGACTGCAGACATTCTTTGGATACAAATCTTTGAAATTCATAATGACATCAACCATGAATTAGGAAAAGACCCGGGTCTAATCAAAGACGGGGTTGAAGCTCATCTTCAAGAACTGATGGCAGCTCAAATTGAAATCATTGGTGAAGGTTCAATGCTTGTCAGACGTGAATACATGACTCCAATTGGGCCAGTGGATATCTTGGCTAAAGATTCAAATGGCCAAAGCGTTGCCATTGAAATCAAAAGACGCGGTGAGATTGATGGCGTTGAACAACTAACTAGGTACCTAGAGCTAATGAATAGAGATGCCGCTATTGCTCCTGTCAGAGGCATATTTGCAGCTCAAGAGATCAAGCCTCAGGCAAGAACTCTTGCTGAGGATAGGGGAATCGAGTGCCTGATTCTTGATTATGAGCAGCTCAAAGAAGCATCCATCGACCCAGACTCGTTGTTCTGGTAGCCCTGAGCCTTACAACTATCTCCACACTCGAATAGATGCCAAGGGCAATATAGAGTAGTAAAACCAACTGAGCAGGAGTAAGAGATGGCCTTAGAAGATCGCAAGATATGGCGTGGTTTCGCTAGCGATAACTATGCAGGAGTTCATCCAAGCCTGTTTGAACTAATGCAGAGCGTCAATGAAGGTCACGAACGTGCTTACGGGGATGACTTTGTAACTGCTGAACTACAGGCGATTTTCAAAGGCCAATTTGGAGCGGAAGCCGAAGTCTTCCCTGTCTTTAATGGAACAGGCGCAAACGTAATTGCTATCTCATCAGTGCTGAAGCCTTGGGAATCTGTCATTTGTGCAGAGACTGCCCACATCAACAGCGATGAGGGTGGTGCTCCAGAGAAGATGGCTGGCATCAAACTTTGGACAGTGCCTACACCTGATGGCAAGCTCACGCCAGAACTAATCAAGCCACACCTATTTGATATTGGTTCCGTTCACCGATCTCAGATTGCGATGATTAGCATTACCCAGACCACTGAGATGGGAACTCTTTACTCAATTCCTGAAATCAAAGCACTTGCTGACTTTGCTCATGAGAACAACTTGAAGCTTCACATGGATGGGGCAAGACTCTCTAACGCGGCAGCTGCTTTGAACGCAACGTTCAAAGAATTCACCACCGATGTTGGTGTTGACCTAGTTAGCTTTGGTGGAACCAAGATTGGTGCATTAGCCGCAGAAGCTGTTGTTGTGATCAACAGCAAAGAGCTGGCTCATAGCCTGCCTTACTTGAGAAAAACATCTATGCAGCTACCAAGCAAGATGAGATTCGTTAGCGTTCAACTTATTGGACTTCTAAAAGATGACCTAGCAATCAAGAGCGCAAGGCATGCAAATGCTATGGCTCAAGCACTTGATGCTGGAGTTAGAGAACTAGCGGCTAAATCAAATGGACGAGTTAGTGTTCCAAACCCAACTCAAGCCAATGCTGTCTTCCCGATTATCCCGATGGAACTGATTCCAGAGATTCAAAAGGACTACTGGTTCTACATCTGGGATTACAACCTAGGTCAGGTCCGTTGGATGTGTGCATGGGATACCAAGCAAGAGGATGTAGACGGTTTACTCAAGGCTTTAGCCAAAGCCCTTGGGGTTTAGACTTAGAGCATGCAACCAAACAAAATCGCCGTTACCGCTGCACCTCTCGCTCCTGTTCTAGCAGAACGTTGGAGCCCAAGATCTTTTGAACGTGATTACCTATTAACTCAGAGCGAAGCGCTTTCAATCCTTGAAGCTGGTCGCTGGGCACCTTCAGCAAACAACCTTCAGCCATGGAGATTCGCTTTTGTAAGTAGAAATGACGAACTTCACAAAGAACTATGTGAAAAGGGACTCACTGGTTTCAACCAGGCTTGGGCACCAGATGCGTCAGCTCTGATTGTTGTTGCTGTTCAGAAGACATTGCCTGACGGTAAGGAAATTACTGGTCGCAAATATGATGCTGGACTAGCTGCAGCCCTTATGGTTGTTCAGGCTCAAGAGCTGGGTCTTCACACTCACCAAATAGGTGGCTTCATTCACGATGAGGTTCACTCACTACTAAAGCTTGATGACAACCACGAAGTCTTGGTTTTGATTGCAGTTGGAAAAGTAGCTCCAGCTGAACAGCTTGAAGGCCCTGCTTACGAACGAGAGATTGCACCAAGAGTTCGTTTGAGCCTTGATGAAATCATGCTGCACGGAAAGCCGTAATTGCCAACTGTATTTCACGCATCCATAAGCCAAGAAATAGCAGGCTGGTTCCCTAACTTAGGCGCGACACTTTTCTATCTAGCCGTATGGGGTCTGGTATTTGCTGGAACCGGTTTGCTCATTGGTGCTTTCATTCCGTTTATCACCGGCGACTCTTTAGTATTTGCTGCTGGGCTAATCGCAGCTGCGAATGCAGGAGATGTGAACATCTGGGTTATGGCAACCGGTGTTGGAATCGCAGCTTGGTTGGGAGATCAGGTTGGCTACACACTTGGTCGTCACTACGGCAGGCCTTACCTAGATAAACGCAAAGGTAAGTGGATCAAAAAAGGTATTGAAAAGAGCGAAGCTCTATTCAAAGCTTGGGGTTGGTGGGCAGTTGTGATTGCTCGTTTCATGCCTTGGGCTAGAGTCTTTGTTCCTGTGGTTGCAGGTATTTCCAACATGAACTACTACAAGTTCTTCAGCGCCAACCTTGTTGGAGCATTAGCTTGGGGAGTTGGTCTAACTATGGCTGGCTATTTCTCAGCAAGCATTCCTTTGGTTAAGAACGCTTCGTATCTGATTGCTGGCGTGTTCATTACTGCAAGCTTGATTGCAGGAATCCGCATCTGGCTTCTAAACAGAAGAACTAGCTAAGCCAAACTGAGCAAATTCAGGGGACTTCTCTCTGGCAATGAAATCAAGTTCCTGAGCGGCCCAGGAATCAAAGTATTGATCAAAGAT